>CANGUQ010000062.1 GCA_947456915.1 Betaproteobacteria bacterium | reverse complement strand
GGTCCGTGAAACGCTCCCGCGCCGATGATAGTGCGATCCTTTTCGCGCGAAAGTAGGTCATCGTCAGACTCCCCACCAAAAACGCCCCTCGGCCAAAAGCCCTGGGGCGTTTGTACTTCCACTACAACAACTCCAGACACAACACCCGTGCAGCCAGGACCATCGACCCGGTCTCGCAGCAGTCACCCCGGCGCCACGCCGGGTCCGGAACACGATTTTGCGGCAGCACGGGCTGTCCACTGACTGCAACCACGTCATTGCGCAACCTGCTCATCTACGTCCACGACTACTGCTCGCTCTGCGAAACGATGCAGGCGCAGCTGCAGCCGCTCGTCAATGCGCGACGCATCGCGCTGCGGGTGATCGATCTCGACGAACATCCGGAACTGCAGGCGCAGCACGCGGAGCGGGTGCCGGTGCTCACGCACGACGATGGACGGCTGATCTGTTACGGACGTCTGGATCCGGAGGCGCTCGACCGCGCCCTCGACTGAACCCGCCCGGTCCGTCCAGGGTCCGGACCAGCACAGTCGAAACCCCGGCGCATCAACAACTTGGCTAGAATCCGCAGTCGCATGCGGCGCAGCAACAGCCGAAGTGGCGTGCTGTCGCGAATCGCAGCGGACCGCGACGCGATACGAGCGGACGACCCGTCCCGCGATTCAACCCACATGCCCGGCCCGAGCGGCCCGGCCGACCCGGATCCGGATCGATGCAGCACATACGCAACTTCTCGATCATCGCCCACATCGATCACGGCAAGTCGACGCTCGCCGATCGCTTCATCCAGCGCTGCGGCGGTCTGTCCGACCGCGAGATGGACGAGCAGGTGCTCGACTCGATGGATCTCGAGCGCGAACGCGGCATCACGATCAAGGCCCAGACGGCAGCCCTCAGGTACGTCGCGCGCGACGGCAGGACCTATCAGCTCAACCTGATCGACACCCCCGGACACGTCGACTTCTCCTACGAGGTGTCGCGCTCGCTGTCCGCGTGCGAAGGTGCACTGCTGGTCGTCGATGCGTCGCAGGGCGTCGAAGCGCAGACCGTCGCCAACTGCTATACCGCCACCGAGCTCGGCGTCGAGGTGGTGGCTGTGCTGAACAAGATCGACCTGCCTTCGGCCGAGCCCGAGCGTGTGATCCAGGAGATCGAGGACATCATCGGCATCGACGCCCACGACGCAGTCCGCGCCAGCGCGAAGACGGGGCTGGGAATCGACGACATCCTGGAGCAGGTAATCGCCCGCATCCCGCCCCCTGCCGGCGATCCCGACGCGCCGCTGAAGGCGTTGATCATCGACTCGTGGTTCGATAACTACGTCGGCGTGGTGATGCTGGTACGCGTCAAGGACGGCGTGCTGCGCCCGAAGGACCGCCTGCTCCTGATGGCCACTGGCGCGACCTACGGATGCGAACAGGTCGGCGTGTTCACTCCGAAAGGGCGACAGACCGAGTCGCTGTCGGCAGGCGAGGTCGGCTACATCATCGCCGGCATCAAGGAGCTCAAGGCGGCAATGGTGGGCGACACCGTAACTCTCGCCGATCGGCCTGCTGCGCAGCCGCTGCCGGGCTTCAAGGAGATCAAGTCGCAGGTGTTCGCCGGGCTCTATCCGGTCGAGTCCAACGCCTACGAAGCACTGCGCGACGCGCTGGAGAAACTGCACCTCAACGACTCGTCGTTGCGTTACGAGCCGGAGACCTCGCAGGCGCTCGGCTTCGGCTTTCGCTGCGGCTTTCTCGGGCTGCTGCACATGGAGATCGTGCAGGAGCGTCTGGAGCGCGAGTACGGCATCGATCTGATCACGACCGCGCCCACGGTGGTCTACCGCATTCAGATGCGAGACGGCGAGACGGTCGAGATCGACAATCCGTCGCGACTTCCGGAGCCGTCGAAGATCGAGGACATCCTCGAACCGATGATCAAGGCGACGATCATCGTGCCGCAGGACTACGTCGGGCCCGTGATGACTCTGTGCAACCAGAAGCGCGGAGCACAGAAGGACATGCACTACTCGGGCCGGCAGGTCATCCTCACCTATGAACTGCCGCTCAACGAAGTGGTGATGGATTTCTTCGACAAGCTCAAATCGGTCAGTCGCGGCTACGCGTCGCTCGATTACGAATTCACCGACTTTCGTTCATCGGACCTCGTCAAGCTCGATATCCTGATCAACGGCGACAAGGTCGATGCCCTTTCGGTGATCGTGCACCGCTCGACCAGCCAGACCCGCGGACGGGAACTGGCAGTCAAGATGCGCGAACTGATCCCGCGGCAGATGTTCGACGTGGCGGTGCAGGCCGCGATCGGCTCGCACATCATCGCGCGCGAGACGATCAAGGCACTGCGCAAGAATGTTCTCGCCAAGTGCTACGGTGGCGACATCACGCGCAAGCGCAAGCTGCTGGAAAAGCAGAAGGCAGGCAAGAAACGGATGAAGCAGGTTGGCCGCGTCGAAATCCCGCAGGAAGCCTTCCTCGCCGTGTTGCGCACCGACAGCAAGTAGACTGCGCCAGGCGTCGCTGCGACGACCGGCAGCGCCTGCACCGAATCTCTCTACAGTGAGCCGACGTTGAACTTTCCCCTGATCATGCTGATCCTGCTGATACTCACCGGCGGGGTCTGGCTGCTCGACCGGTACGTGCTTCGCAAGGCCCGCCCGTCCGGCACCCCGGAGCCCTGGTGGATCGAGTATCCGAAGAGCTTCTTTCCGGTCATCCTGATCGTGTTCGTGCTGCGTTCTTTCCTGGTCGAGCCGTTCAAGATTCCGTCGGGCTCGATGATTCCGACACTGCTGATCGGCGACTTCATCCTCGTCAACAAGTACACCTACGGTATCCGTCTGCCTGTCGCTAACGTCAAGGTGTTCGACATCGGCTCTCCGCAGCGCGGGGACGTGATGGTGTTCCGCTATCCCGAGAATCCGTCCATCGACTTCATCAAGCGGGTGGTGGCGGTGCCTGGTGATCGCATCACCTACCGCGCCAAGCGTCTCGAGATCAACGGCACTGCGGTCGAGATGACGCCCGTGGGCGACTACAGCTACGTCGAGGGCGGCCTGTCGTTCATCAGCGCGAAACGTCTTTCCGAATCGGTCAATGGCCGAACCCACGACATTCTGGTGATGCCTGACCGTCCGAGCCTGCAGATGGCCGGAGTACGCCGCTTTCCGCTGCGCGACAATTGCGAATACAATGATCAGTCGTTCACCTGCACCGTTCCGCCCGGCCATTACTTCACCATGGGCGACAATCGGGATGCAAGTGACGACAGCCGCTACTGGGGGTTCGTGCCGGAAGCCAACATCGTCGGCAGGGCCTTCATGGTCTGGTGGAACTTCGACGCGATGAGCCGCATCGGCACCCGAATTCACTGAAGGCGTTTCCGTCATGCGTTACCACCAACGCGGCCTGGCGCTGTCCAGCTTCCTCGCGGTGTGCGTGCTGGTCGTGTTCGCACTGATCGTCAGCTTCAAGCTGGTGCCGGCCTACATCGAGGAGTACACGATCACCCGGATATTCCGGCAGATCGCGTCCAACCCGGACTTCAAGAATGCAACGGCCGCCGACGTGCGCGCGGCATTCGGCCGACAGACGGCCATCGATCGCGTCGAGGCGATTTCCGCCCAGGACATCCAGGTTACGCGCGAGAGCGGCGTGCTCGTGATCCGCACTCAGTATCAGGTGGTGATTCCGTTGATCGGCAACGTAAGCCTGCTGGTCGATTTCAAGCCGTCTTCGCAGTGAGCCCCGCAGCGCCCGCGCCGCGGCGCCAGTACATGTCGAGCGCGATCCAGCACCGATTCTCCGATCCTGCGCTGCTCGATCGTGCGCTCACCCACCGCAGCTGCAGCGCCGACAACAACGAGCGCCTGGAGTTTCTCGGTGACAGCGTGCTCAACTGCGTGGTGTCCGAACTGCTGCTCGAGCGTTTTCCAGCCGCAGCCGAGGGCGATCTCTCCCGCCTGCGCGCGAATCTGGTGAACCAGCAGGCGCTCTACGCGATTGCGCTCGAACTGCAGCTTGGCGCGTCGCTGCGACTGGGCGAGGGCGAGGCACGCACCGGTGGCAACGGACGCCCGTCGATCCTCGCCGATGCGTTCGAGGCGGTCGTCGGCGCAGTGTTCCTGGATGCTGGCTATGCGGCCGCGCGCGCCTTCGTGGAAGCGAATATCGCCCCGCGGCTGCAGACGATCGACGCGCAGGCTCCGGTGAAGGACGCGAAGACCCGACTGCAGGAGTGGTTGCAGGCGCGCCGCCATGCACTTCCCCGGTACGAAGTGGTGGCCATCAGCGGCGAAGCGCACGCACAGCGCTTCGAGGTCGAGTGCAGCATCGACGCACTGTCGCTGCGCACCAGCGGCAGCGGGTCGAGCCGACGCGGTGCCGAGCAGGCGGCAGCAACAGCGGCGTTCGAGCGGCTGAGCAGCGCGAAGTGACCGGACACGCGCAGGCAGATTCGCCAGATGTCCCGCAACCGGACACACGCGCAGGACGCATAGCCATCGTCGGGCGGCCGAACGTGGGCAAGTCGACGCTGCTCAACCGCCTGATCGGCCGCAAGCTGGCCATCGTGTCGCGGCGTCCGCAGACCACTCGCAGCCAGCTTCTCGGCATCGTCACCGACGGTTCGCGGCAGTTCGGATTCGTCGACACGCCCGGGTTGCAGAGCAACCGCAGCGGCCACCGCTCGCGCAGCTTCAATCGTGAAGCCGTACAGGCACTCGAGGGCGTCGACGCTGTCGCGTGGGTGATCGAGGCCGACCGCTTCGGCGCGGAAGACGAGGCGGTAGGTGCCGCGCTGCCTGCGGGGCTGCCTGTGGTCCTGGTCATCAACAAGATCGACCGCCTCGCCGACAAGCGCAGCCTGCTGCCTTTCATCGACCGCGTGCGCGCCAGCCGCGAATTCGCCGCGATCGTGCCCGTCAGTGCCGAGCGCGATGCCGATTTCTCGCCGCTGCTGGACGCCCTCGCGGAGCATCTGCCCCGGCAGCCGCTGCTGTACGACCCCGACGCGCTCACCGACCGCGGCGAGCGCCATCTCGCTACGGAAATCCTGCGCGAGAAGCTGTTCCGGTATCTCGGTGCGGAACTGCCGTACGAGTGCGATGTACGTATCGACCAGTTCGAGGAACTGCCGCGGCTGCGCCGTATCTTCGCCACTGTGCTGGTCGCCAAGCCGGGACAGAAGGCGATCGTCATCGGTGAAGGAGGCGTCCAGCTCAAGGCGATCGCCAGCGCAGCGCGCCTCGACATGGAATCGCTTTTCGGGTGCAAGGTCTATCTCGAACTCTGGGTGAAGGTCGAGCGAAACCGGCGGGCGAAGGCGAGCTCCGGCGACGACCGCCCGCTCACGGGGCGCGACGAAGGCTGAGATGGACGGCGCCAGCGGCAGCAGTCGGGTGATCGGTGCGACGGCTTTCGTGCTGCACACCTACCCGTTTCGCGAGACCAGCCTGATCGTCGAAGCGTTTACCCACCGGTACGGACGCGTGGCATGGGTCGCGCGCGGGGCGCGGCGCCCGGGGTCGGCGTTGCGCGGGGCGCTGCTGCCGTTCCAGCCGATGAGCGCGAGCTGGGGCGGACGCGGCGAACTGCGCACCCTGCACAAGGTGGAGTGGCTGGGCGGCATGCCGCCGCTGGCTGCGACGCCGCTCGTCTGCGGCCTGTACCTGAATGAGCTGCTGCTGAAGTTGCTGCGGCGCGAGGATCCGCACGAGCGGGTGTTCGACTGCTACAGCGAGGCGATCGCGCTCCTCGCCGGGGGCGCTGGCATCTCGGCCACACTGCGGCGGTTCGAGCGGGAACTGCTGCGCGAAATCGGCTACGCGCTGGTGCTGGAGCACGAGGCGCAGACTGGCGAGCCGATCGACCCGCAGCGCCAGTACGAGTACCGGATCGGGAGCGGCCCGGTCGCGCTCGACGGCGCGCAGCGCGTCGGCGACGGAATAGAATTGAGAGGTCAGTCGCTGCTCGACTTCGCAGCCGACCGGTTCACCGACCCACACAGCGTGCAGGAGAGCAAACTGCTCACCCGGCGCGTGCTCGCCCACTACCTGGGCGAGCAGCCGCTGCACACCCGCGAATTGCTGCACGCACTGCGCGGCAGCAGCCGGGCGCAGGACTGAACACCCGCCGATCCCCTCCGAGCGCCTCCGCGCATGGCCATGACCCGACTCAGCGTCAACCTCAACAAGATCGCGCTGCTGCGCAACGCCCGCGAAAGCGGCCTGCCCAGCGTGACGCGCGCCGCCACTGTCGCGCTGGCGGCAGGCGCCCATGGCATCACCGTGCATCCGCGTCCCGACGAGCGGCACATTCGCCCGGGCGACGTACACGACCTTTCGGCGCTGCTGCGCGGCTGGCCGCAGGCCGAGTTCAACATCGAAGGAAACCCCTTTCACAATCTGCTGCCGCTCGCGCTGGATGTACGACCACAGCAGTGCACCCTGGTGCCCGATGAGGTTGGAGCATTGACGTCGAGCTTCGGCTGGCAGTTGCCGCAGCGCGCCGGCGACCTCGCCCCGGTCGTCGCCCGGCTGCGCACGGCCGGCATCCGGGTCAGCCTGTTCATGGATCCGCAACCGGAAGCGATGCGTCTGGCGCGCGAACTGGGTGCCGACCGGGTCGAGCTGTACACTGAACCGTACGCGCACGCCGCAGACGACGCCTCGGTTCTCGCCCGCTATGTGGAGAGCGCGCAGGCCGCTCGTGCGGCCGGACTCGCGGTCAATGCCGGCCACGACCTCAACCTCGACAACGTCGGGCGGTTCGTGCACGCAGCCGCACCGATTGCCGAGGTGTCGATCGGTCATGCGCTGATCGGCGACGCACTGGAGATGGGGCTGGCGACGGCAGTGCGTCGTTATCTGGCCGCGATCGCGGGGCAGGGGACATGATCTACGGCATCGGCACCGATCTCGTCGCGCTCGATCGCGTCGAGCGCCTTCTCGAGCGCTTCGGCGAACGCTTCGTCGCGCGCGTGCTGATGCCGGTCGAACGCGCGGCGTATGCGCGCTCGCGCCGGCCGGTGAATTTTCTGGGGCAGCGTTTCGCCGCGAAGGAGGCGTGTTCGAAGGCCTTCGGACTCGGCCTGCGATTTCCGGCAACGCTGCAGCAGATCGGCGTGACCAGCGACCCGCGAGGCAAGCCGCTGCTCGTGTTCGGCGAGGCGCTGGCCGCCCATGCGGCGAGCGCGGGCATCAACGGCGCACACGTGTCGCTCACCGACGAGCGCGGCATGGTGTGCGCGATGGTGGTGCTGGAGCAGGCGCCGCCGCCGCAGCGGCCGTCCTCGCCATGAGCGCAGCCGTGCGAGTCCTGCCGCTCGGCCCGGTCATGATCGACGTTGCGGGTACCGAACTCACCGACGACGACCGCGCGCGGCTGTTGCATCCGGCCTGCGGCGGCGTCATTCTGTTTGCACGAAACTACGCGTCGCGGCAGCAGCTGGCGCAGTTGTGTGCGCAGGTGCGAGCGCTGCGCTCGCCTGCACTGCCGATCGGTGTCGATCACGAGGGCGGACGCGTGCAGCGCTTTCGCGACGGGTTTCTTCCCCTGCCGCCGATGCGTCTGCTCGGCCAGTGCTGGGACCACGACGCCGCCGCTGCGCGTCGGTCGGCCGAGCAGGTCGGATTCGCGCTTGCCGCCGACCTGCGGGTCTGTGGCGTGGACTTCAGCTTCACCCCGGTGCTCGACCTCGACTTCGGCCGCAGCGGTGTCATCGGCGACCGTGCATTCCACGGCAACCCGCACGCTGTCGGCGAGCTCGCCGCAGCGCTGATCCACGGCATGGCGCGTGCCGGCATGGCCAGCGTGGGCAAGCATTTCCCGGGGCACGGTTACGCACAGGCGGACTCCCACACGGACGTCCCGGTCGACGAGCGCGGGTTCGCGGCGATCGACCGCGATGATCTGCATCCCTACCGGTATCTCGCGCAGCGCGGTCTCACGGCAGTGATGCCGGCGCACGTGATCTACCCGGCAGTCGACGCTGCACCGGCGGGCTTCTCCCGCCGCTGGCTGGTCGATGTGCTGCGCGCCCGCATCGGTTTCGATGGCGCCGTGCTCAGCGACGACCTGGCCATGGAAGGCGCCAGTGTGGCTGGCGATGCTCCGGCACGCGCACGCGCCGCGCTCGCGGCGGGCTGCGACATGGTGCTGGTGTGCAACCGGCCGGATCTCGCCGATCAGGTGCTGCACAGCGCGTTGCCGGGGCCTTCGCCGGCGAGTGCACGGCGGGTCGCCGCGCTGCGCGGAGCGCGGTTCGCGCTGACCGATGCCTCCCTGCATGCCAGCGCGCGCTGGCAGACGGCGCGGGAAGCGGTCGAGCGGCTGCTGGCGGGTGATCGATGAGCCTCCCGTCCACGCCGCATGTGCACGGCCCGGTGCCAGGGCAGGGCCGCGCCGGCGCCGCGCTGAGCGCGTACTGGCTCGCGATCGCCCTGACCGGAGGCTACGCGCTGGTGGAGCTGATCGGGGGGCGCCTGACCGGCTCGCTCGCGCTGATGTCCGACGCGGGCCACATGTTCTTCGACGCCGCTGCGCTCGCTCTGGCAGCGGTGGCGAGCATCATCGCCGGCAGACCGGCAACGGCACGGCACTCGTTCGGCTTCGCGCGTGCCGAGGTCCTGGGCGCCGCGCTCAACGGGGTGATGATGCTGGTGGTGATCGCACTGATCGTGAGCGAGGCCCTGCATCGTCTCGCCCATCCGCAACCGATCCACGCCGGCTGGGCGATCACGATCGCGATGATTGGTCTGCTGGTGAATCTTGCGGTGATCGCGCTGCTCTCCCGCAACGAGCAGACGCTGAATATGCGGGGCGCGCTGCTGCATGTGATCGGCGATCTGCTCGGATCGGCAGCGGCGGTTGCGGCCGGGGTTCTGGTGTGGCTTACCGACTGGACGGCCGCGGATGCGTGGCTGTCGCTGGTGATTGCCGGCCTGATTCTCGTCGCGACGATCCGGCTGCTTGCGCGCACCGTGCACGTGCTGCTCGAAGGGGTCCCCGAGTGGATCGATCTCGCCGAACTGCGGGCGGCGCTCATCGCCGTCCCGGGGGTGCGCGAGGTACCGCAGCTGCGCGTCTGGACGGTGTCGTCAGGCCACGCCGCGGTGGCGGCCCACCTCGAACTGGACGACCCGGACGGTTGGCCGGAGGTCCTGGCGCAGGCGACAGCGCTGCTGAAGGATCGCTTCGCAATCGGAACTGTTACCTTGCAGCCCGAACTCGGACAGCGGCAAGCTGTATCGCCCGCGGTGTCGGACGAGCCCGGCGGCGTACACTGACGATCAATCACGGCGCAAACGAAGCCATCAGCCATGTCGGACGAGCACCCCTCGGCACAGGAATTCGATTTCGACGATTGGCACCGCCTGCATCGTGCTGATCCACAGGCATTCGAAGCACGCCGCAAGGCCGCGCTCGCCGCGGTCATCGACGGTGCGCCCGAGCACGTTCAGCCGAGGCTGCGTGGAATGCAGTTCCGGCTGGAAATGGAGCGCGCCCGCGCCGGCAGTGACCTCGCTGCGTGCCTGAAGGCACAGTCTCTGATGTGGGACAGCCTGACCCGATTGCGCGATGCTCTCGAGCAGTTGTCGGCGGCCGCGCTGCCGGTGCGACGTGTGCCGGATCGGACTGCGCAAGGCACATCTGGGCCGCCAGCAGCGCAGGTAATCGCCTTCCCCAGGTCCGGCAGACGCTCTGCGCAAGAGCAATGAGCAGAGAATAGAGAAATATTAATAATCAATATCTTGAAGTACCACTCTCGAGTCGTATATCAGGTCTTGATCGAGAGTTGTGCAGCGCAGAGACAGTGGCGCATGCGATCCCCCCGGCGCTTGGCAACGAGCCCGTGACCAAGGTGCAGGACGGCATGAAGTGAGCCCGGAACCCGTCGCACCGTCTGCCGGCGAGACGGCTGCGGACGCTGCCGCCGTGCGGGCGCTGCTGCTGCAGAGCATTGCCGAACTTCCGCACCGGCCGGGCGTGTACCGGATGCTCGATACGGCGGGCCACGTCCTGTACGTGGGCAAGGCTCTCGACCTGCGCAAGCGCGTGAGTTCGTACTTCCAGGCCGGACGCAGCAACTCGCCCAGGATCGAGCTGATGGCGCGTCAGGTGCACCGGGTCGAGGTCACCGTCACGCGCTCCGAATCCGAAGCGCTGCTGCTCGAGAACAACTATATCAAGTCGCTGCGACCGCGCTACAACATCCTGTATCGCGACGACAAGTCCTATCCGTACCTGCGCATCGGGCGCGGGGAATTCCCTCGCCTGTCGTTCTACCGTGGCGCGGTAGACGGGAAAGGGCAGTACTTCGGACCGTTCCCGAACGCGGGCGCCGTGCGCGCGAGCATCCAGATGATCCAGAAGGTGTTCCGGCTGCGCACCTGCGAGGACACCGTATTCCGCAACCGCTCTCGCCCCTGCCTGCTGCAGCAGATCCAGCGCTGCACCGGGCCGTGCGTCGGTCTGATCGACGCGGCGGCGTACGCCGAGGACGTGGCGGACGCCAGGCTCTTTCTCGGTGGACAGGACGATCTGGTCATCGACAAGCTGGTGCGCCGGATGGAAGAGGCCTCGGCGCGCCTCGCGTTCGAGCAGGCGGCGCAGCTGCGCGACCAGGTCAAGGCTCTGCGCAAGGTGCGCGAATCGCAGTTCGTGGACAGCGGCACGGCTACCGACGCTGACGTGATCGCCTGCGAGGCGAGCGATGGCCGGTACTGCGTGAACCTGGCAATGATTCGTGGCGGCCGCCACGTCGGGGACCGCAGCCTGTTTCCCGACCACGCGGACGATGCAACACCGAGCGAAGTCCTGCTCGCCTTTGTTGCGCAGCATTATCTCGAGGCAGACGTTCCGCCACAGCTGATCGTCAATCACCCGATCGACGAGGATGCGCAGGCGCAGACCCTGATCGACGTCCTGAGCGCTCAGGCTGGACGTCGCGTGCAGCTCGCGACGAATCCGCGCGAGGCGCGTCGCCGCTGGCTGGAGATGGCCAGCCAGAATGCGCACCTCGCCCTCGAACGCCGCCTGGCGACCGAACGCAGTCAGGAGGCGCGGCTGGCAGCACTCCAGCAGGCCGTCGACCTCCCCGACACCGTGCGGCGGATCGAATGCTTCGACATCAGCCACACCATGGGCGAGGCTGCCGTCGCCTCCTGCGTCGTCTACGAGGGCGAGGCGATGCGCCCGGGCGAGTATCGTCGCTTCAACGTGACCCCGGCGACGCCAGGCGACGACTACGCCGCGATGCGCGAGGCGATCGAGCGCAGGTTCCGGCGGCTGGTGCAGGGGGAGGGCAGGCTGCCCGATCTGCTGCTGATCGACGGCGGCAGCGGGCAGGCACAGGCTGCGCGGGCGGTGCTCGACGACCTCGGCGTGAGCGACCTGCCGGTGATCGGGGTGGCCAAGGGGGAAGGGCGCAAGCCGGGACTGGAGACGCTGGTGTTCACCGACGGGCGCGCTGGCGTGCAGCTCGCGATGGATCATCCAGGTGCGCATCTGGTGCAGCAGATCCGCGACGAGGCGCATCGTTTCGCGGTACAGGGGCACCGTGCGCGGCGCGACCGCAAGCGTGTGGGTTCGGCCCTCGACGGCATCGCCGGTGTCGGCCCGAAACGGCGCCAGCAGCTGCTGGCGCGTTTCGGCGGACTGCGCGGTGTCGCCGCGGCCAGCCAGGAGGACCTGATGCAGGTCGCAGGCATCAGCGATGCGCTCGCTGAACGCATCTATCGGGCGCTACACTGAGCGGATGTACGCTTCCCTCCCCAACCAGCTCACATGGGCACGGATCACTGCGATCCCGATCTTCGTCGGCGTATTCTGGCTGCCCGACGACTGGCTCTCGCCGCAGCAGAAGAACCTGACGGCGACACTGCTGTTCGTCGCCGCTGCGCTCACCGATCTGCTCGACGGCTACATCGCCCGACGCTACCGCCTGACGACAGCATTCGGAGCGTTCCTCGATCCGGTGGCCGACAAGCTGATCGTGGCCGCCGCGCTGATCATGCTCGTCGAACTCGACCGTGTCGGAGCACTGATCGCGATCATCATCATCGGGCGCGAGATCACGATCTCGGCGCTTCGGGAATGGATGGCCAAGGTCGGCGCGAGCAGCAGTGTCGCCGTGTCGATGATCGGCAAGATCAAGACCGCCGCCCAGATGACGGCAATACCGATGCTGCTCTACCACGCACCGCTGTTCGGCGTGATCGACGTGCAGTGGCTTGGCAGCTGGCTGATCTATGTGGCGGCGGTGTTGACGCTGTGGTCGATGGTGTACTACCTGCGCAAGGCTGCCCCGCAGTCGGCGTAGCACGCGGAGCAGGGCGCGGCTGCGGCCCCGGGCACACGGGAACGCAGCGCGTGTTCGCCGTTCCGGAGGACATGGCGCAGCACGAGACGCCGGTGCACACGTCCCGAAGGCGATGGTCGACGCGAGGCACCTTGACATCCAGCCGCTCGAATCTATAATCCAGCCTCCTGTAACGCGGGAATAGCTCAGCTGGTAGAGCGCAACCTTGCCAAGGTTGAGGTCGGGAGTTCGAGCCTCCTTTCCCGCTCCAGATTCCGTGG
>CANGUQ010000061.1 GCA_947456915.1 Betaproteobacteria bacterium | reverse complement strand
TGCTACATTGCCGGGTTTCGCATCTTGTCCGTACACCGCGCTCGCGCCGCCCGCGGGATCCGGCTCTTCCACCAGCCGGTGCCTGCCGCCCCCGCGCCGCCCGTCCGACATCCTTATCCGACACTGCCCGTCCGTTCAACGGAGCCCGCCATGATCGAACTGCACGACCGCCCCGCCACCGGCCCGACCATCCGCCTGCACGCCGACGACAACGTGCTGATCGCCCGCCAGCTGATCGAACTGGGTGCGAAACTCCCGGACGGCACGACGAGCCGCGCCCAGATTCCGGCTGGTCACAAGATCGCCGCGCGCGCGATCAGGCAGGGCGAGCCGATCCGCAAGTACAACGTGACGATCGGCTTCGCCACCGCCGACATTCCCGCCGGCGCCTACGTGCACTCGCACAACATCGAGTTCCGCGAGTTCCAGCGCGACTACGCCTACGGTCGCGACTACAAGCCGGTGGTGATGATCCCCGAGCCCGAACGCGCGACGTTCATGGGCATCGTGCGCGAGAACGGGCAGGTGGCCACGCGCAACTTCATCGGCGTGCTGTCGACGGTGAACTGTTCGGCCACCGTCGTGCACAAGATCGCCGAGTGGTTCACGCCCGAGCGCCTCGCCGAGTTCCCCAACGTGGATGGCGTCGTCGCCTTCGCGCACGGCACCGGCTGCGGCATGGAACTGACCGGCGAACCGATGGATCTGCTGCGCCGCACGCTCGCCGGCTACGCCACGCACGCCAATCTGGCCGGAGCGCTGATCATCGGTCTGGGCTGCGAGCGCAATCAGGTGAGCAAGCTGCTGGCAGCTCACGGACTGAGCGAGGGGTCGCGCCTGCGCACCTTCGTGATGCAGGACGAGGGCGGCACGACGAAGACGATCGCCGCGGGCATCGCCGCGGTGAAGGAGATGCTGCCCGAAGCGAACAGGGTGACACGCACCCGCGTGCCGGCGAGCCACATCAGCGTCGGCCTGCAGTGCGGCGGCTCCGACGGCTTCTCCTCGATCACCGCCAACCCGGCGCTCGGCGCGGCGATGGACCTGCTGGTGCGCCACGGCGGTACCGCGATCCTCTCGGAGACGCCCGAGATCTACGGCGTCGAGCACACGCTGACGGCCCGCGCGCGTTCGCGCGAGGTGGGCGAGAAGCTGATCGAGCGTATCCGCTGGTGGAAGGAGGAGTACACGGTCGGCCGCGACACCCAGATCAACGGCGTGGTCAGTCCCGGCAACCAGACCGGCGGCCTCGCCAACATCTTCGAGAAGTCGCTCGGGTCCTCGATGAAGGGCGGCACCGGCCCGCTGATGGAGGTGTACCGGTACGCCGAGCCGGTGACGCAGAAGGGGTTCGTGTTCATGGACACCCCGGGATTCGATCCGGTATCGGCCACCGGCCAGATCGCGGGTGGAGCGAACATCATCGCCTTCACCACCGGCCGCGGCTCGATGTTCGGCGCCAAGCCGGTACCCTCGATCAAGCTCGCCACCAACACGCCGATGTACAAGCGGCTCGCCGAGGACATGGACATCAACTGCGGCGGCATCCTCGACGGCACGCACACGCTGCAGCAGATGGGGCAGGAAATCTTCGAGCTGATCCTGCGCACCTGCTCGGGCGAGAAGTCGAAGAGCGAACTGCTCGGTCTGGGCGATCACGAATTCATTCCGTGGAACATCGGAGTGACGGGCTGACTCGCCGGAGTTACGCCCTGCCCCGGAGGTCAACGGGCTGCGTCAGGCCTTCCGGCCTGATGCAGCGATCGGGTATTCGATGGAGCGCTGTGGACGGCCTCCTCGCTCCGTGCCGCAGACCTGACCCCGCGCCGGATTCCGGTGCCATCCGCCGCGATGCTGCCGCTGTCCGGCATCGCGGGGCTCGCATTCGCCGTACACCATCGCCCGAGCGGTGTGCGGCCGCCTCGCGGGCACAAGCGTGATCGCGCCGGCCGGGCATGCGCAGTCGGGTCGAGAGCAGGTGCGGAGAATCGCTAGACTCGACGCATGCTGAGCTATCGCCACGCCTATCACGCCGGCAACCACGCCGATGTGCTCAAGCACCTGCTGCTGGTGCAGGTCATCGACCACATGGCGGGGAAGGACAAGCCGTTCTGGTACATCGACACGCACGCCGGCGCCGGGGTGTACGAACTGGATGCGCCAGCCGCGCTGAAGAACGCCGAATTCCGCGGTGGCATCGGACGGCTGTGGACGCTGCCGGGCGCGGCCGAGGCCGCGATGCCGGGTACGGCAGCCGCTGCGACACTCCGGCCCGCTTGCGCCCCTGCGGATGCTGCTGCCGCTGCGCCGGCGCCGCGCTGGCCTCCCGCGATCGAGCGCTATCTGGAACAGGTGCGCGCGATCAATCCGGACGGCCGCCTGCTGCACTACCCGGGCTCGCCGCAGATCGCGCGGCAGATGCTGCGTGCGCAGGACCGCCTGCGCCTGTTCGAACTTCACGGCGCGGACCTGAAGCTGCTGTCCGCGTGCATCGGTGATGCCGACCGGCGCGTGGCGATCGGCGCGAGCGACGGGCTGGCAGGACTGAAGGCACTGCTGCCGCCACCGCCCAGGCGTGCGCTGGTGCTGATCGATCCGTCGTACGAAGTGAAGGACGACTACCAGCGAGTCGCCGCCGTGCTGGGCGATGCCCTGCGCCGATTCGCCTCGGGCGTCTACATGATCTGGTACCCGCTGCTCGCGCGCGCCGAAGCGGCGCGTCTGCCTGCAGCCCTGCGCCGGCAGGCAAAGGGCAACTGGCTGGACGTGACGCTGCGTGTGCGCAGCCCGGCGGCAGACGGGGCAGGCATGCACGGCAGCGGCGTGTTCGTCGTCAACCCGCCGTGGACGCTGCCCGATGCGCTGCGTGCGGCGCTGCCTGCGCTGGTCGAGCGCCTGGGCGATGACAGCGGCGCGGGGCATGCGCTGGAGCACTCGATCGCCTGAGCGGCCGCCGCCGGCCATTGCCGCACGGCGTCGCCTGCTGCTAAGCTGTCCGGACAAATACACGCGGCGCGGCGGCCGCACGACGACCACGCCCCGCGACTGACAGCCCGAAGGAGAGCCCGATGTTCCCATCGACCACGGCGAAGATTACCGCTGCAGCCACGCTTGCCTGCGCTCTCGCCTCGTTCGCGATCGCACCGGCCACCGCACAGGGCTTCCCGGCGAAGCCGCTGCGCCTGGTGCTGCCGTTTCCGCCTGGCGGACCGACCGATCTGCTCGGACGCACCGTCGCTGCGCGCCTGTCCGAACAGGTCGGCCAGGCCGTGCTGGTCGACAACCGGCCGGGCGCGGGTGGCAACCTCGGGCTGGAGGTCGCGGCCAAGGCACCTGCCGACGGGTACACGATGGTGCTCTCCTCGCCGCTGATCTCGATCAGCCCGTCGCTGTACGCGAAGCTCAACTACGACCCGTTCAAGGATCTCGCTCCGGTGTCGCTGGTGGCGGTGATCCAGAACATCATGGTCGTGCACCCGTCGGTCCCGGCAAAGACGCTGCAGGACTGGATCCGGCTCGCCCGCGCCAATCCCGGCAAGCTCAACTATGCGTCGGGCGGCGTCGGAACCACCACCCATCTGGCGGCCGAACTGCTCAACAGCACGGCCAGAGTGCGCACCGTGCACGTGCCCTACAAGGGCTCCGGGCAGGCGATGGTCGGCCTGATCGCCGGCGAGACCGACATGCTGATCATGGCCGCACCGATCGCCGCACCGCAGATCGCCGCCGGCAAGCTGCGGGCGCTCGCGCTGCTTGCCGACCGCCGCGTGCCGAACCTGCCCGACGTGCCCACGGCGCGCGAAGCCGGCGTGGAGAACTTCGAGGTACCGATCTGGTACGGCGTTCTGGTGCCCACCGGCACGTCGCGCGAGATCATCACCCGCCTCAACGCCGAACTGGTGAAGACGATGGCCGCGCCGGAGATCCGCGAGAAGCTCGCCTCGGCCGGGATCGAGCCGCGCACCACCACGCCCGAGCAGTTCGCCGAATTCATCCGCAGCGAGGCGGTACGCTACGGGCGGGTGATCAAGGACGCCGGCATCAAGGGGGAATGAGCGCGACGCGCCCGGCCGGATCCGGCACGCGCGGCGCGCGCGCCGGCTTCGCCCGCCGAGGAACGTCCCTCCGAGCATCGCGCTTCCTCGGTCAGCACATCGAACCCGCACCGACCCGATCTGCTGCGCAGCGGGCCGATGCTCCCGTGCCTCGCGCGCATCCCACCCGCACACTGGACCTGCAATGACCCGACCGACGATCCGCTCGCTGCTCCACGCCGAGAAGCCCCTCGTTCTGCCCGGCGCACACGACGCGCTGTCGGCGCTGCTGATCAAGCAGGCCGGATTCCGCGGCTTCTTCATCGGCGGCTTCCAGACCGCGGGGGCGCGCTACGGACTGCCCGACATCGGGCTGTGCCAGCTCGGCGAGTTCTCGGCGGCGTTCCGCGACATGGTCAACGCCTGCGACCTGCCGGTGCTGGTCGACGCCGACAACGGCTACGGCGACGTGAAGAACTGCGTGCACCTGCTGCACAGCTACGAGCGCATGGGCATCTCGGCGATGTTCATCGAGGATCAGGTCGCCCCGAAGCGCTGCGGCCACATGGCGGGCAAGCGCGTCGTGCCGGCAACGGAGATGGAGGCGAAGCTGCGCGCGATGAGCGCGAACAGGATGCACGCCGACACCTTCATCGTTGCCCGCACCGACGCCCGCGCGATCCACGGCATGGACGAGGCGCTGCGCCGCGCCGAGCGCTACGTGCGCGCGGGCGCCGACGGCGTGTTCATCGAGTCGATGCTCGACGAGGAGGAGATGGCGCGCGCAGTGCGTGAAGTGGACACCGTGCACGTGGCCAACATGCTGGAAGGCGGCCTGTCGCCGATCGTCAAGCCGTCGGTGCTCGGGCAGATGGGCTACGGCATCGCGCTCTACGGGATCACGCTGCTGCTGCGCATCACGCGCACCATGCAGCTCGCACTCGCCGACCTGCGCAGCGACGAGCTGAAGCTGGTCGGCACGGGTGCGCTGTTCGACGACTATCTGAAGGTGGTGGGCATCGACCGCTGGCGCAGGATCGAGGACGAGTTCGGCGAAGCGCATCCGGACGCGGCAAGGACCGGGCATTGAGCTTGCCGTCGCGCACCGCGGCGCTGGCACCCTCGCGCGACGGCACGCGATGATCCGCGCCGCCGTCATCGGACTCGGCCGCTGGGGCCGCAATCACGTGCGTGCGGTGCAGGCGCCGGGGGACGTACCGGCGAGCGGCGCACTGCGCTTCACCCGCGCCGTGGTGCAGACACCCGAGAAGTCGCAGGCATTCGCCGACGAGCACGGCCTCGAGCTGGGCACCGACTTCGCTGCGGTACTGGCCGACCCGGCGATCGACGCCGTGGTGCTCGCCACCCCGAATTCGCGCCACCCGGGCGAGGTCATCGCCTGCGCGCGGGCAGGCAAGTCGGTGCTGTGCGAGAAGCCGCTCGCGCTCACGCTCGCGCAGGCGCGCGAAGCGGTGGCGGCCTGTGTGGACCACGCAGTGGTACTCACCGTCGGGCAGGACAAGCGCCGCTGGCCGTCGATGGACGCGCTCGCCGACGTCGTGGCCTCGGGCGCGCTGGGCCCGCTGCTGCACGCCGAGGGGCACTTCAGCAACGAGAACACCAGGAACTTCCAGACGAGCTGGCGCGAACTGCCGGAAGAGGCGCCGGCGGCGAGCCTGACCGGCACCGGCATCCACGTGCTCGACGCATTCATCCGCATGTTCGGCCCGCTCGACACCGTGCTCGCGCAGCAGCTGGTGCTCGCACCCGCCCCGGCGATCCAGGACACGCTGTCGCTGCTGCTGCGCTTCCATCAGCCGCTCTCGGCGGTGCTCTGCGGCGTGCGCTCGACGCCGCTGTTCTGGCGCGCGCACGTGTTCGGCCGCGACGGCTCGGCCGAGGCGATCGGGGAGCACGAACTGGTGCTGCGCCGCTCGGGTGCGCCGCTCGAACGGCGCATGTTTGGGCCCGTCAGCGCGCTGCGGCTGCAACTGGAGTCGTTCGCCGCTGCCGTGAACGACAACGCGAGCTCGCCCTCGCCCGCGCACTGGCCGATTGCTCCACAGCAGCTTCTGGCGACCGTTGCCGCAGTAGAGGCCGTGGCCACCGCGCTGCGCGAGGGCTCCGTGGTGCGCGCCGCCGCCGTTTGAGGCAAAGCGAAAAGGCGAAAATGGGGCAAAAATGGGGCCTGGCCCCTTTTTTGCTGTTACAACCATGACGATTGCGCGTTCGTCTTCGTACGAAAGGAGCCCCTGATGCGCGGCAACACCCCGGTCGTCGATGTCCACAGCCACGTGCTTCCGCGCAACCTGCTCGATGCGATCACCGCCTGCCCGGGGGATCATGGTGTCGAGCTGATCCGCGCCGCTGACGGCTCGGTGCAGCGCTTCCGGCGCAGCGACGGGCACGCCACGCCGATCCCCGCCGAGTTCCACGACGCGGATGCGAAGGTGGCGGGCATGGACCGCAAGGGCATCGACATCTCGGTGCTGTCGGTCACGCCGTTCGTGTTCTTCTACTGGCTGGAAGTGGAACAGGCGCTGGCCGCGGCGAAGATCACCAACGACGGCATCGCGCAGATGGTGGCGAAGCACCCCTCGCGCCTGCGCGGGATGGCGACGCTGCCGATGCAGGATGCCGATGCGGCGATCTGCGAACTCGAACGCGTGGTGCGCGAGCACGGGTTCCGCGCTCTGGAAGTGGGCTGCACGGTGCAGAACCTGCAGCTGTCCGAGCCGCGGTTCCGGCCGATCCTCAGACGCGCGGCGGAACTGAAGGTGACGCTGTTCGCGCACCCGCACTTCGTCGGCGGTGTGCGCGACCAGCTCGAGTGCTGGTACCTCGCCAACCTGATCGGGCATCCGCTGGACACGGTGCTGATGGCGAGCCACCTGATGTTCAGCGGTACGCTCGACGAACTGCCCGATCTGAACATCATCCTCGCCCATGGCGGGGGCTATCTGCCCTACCAGATCGGCCGCCTCGCGCACGGGCACGAGTGCCGCACCGAGACGAAGGCGCAGTCGAAGACCTCGCCGCTCGCGCTGCTGCGCCGGTTCTGGTGCGATGCTCTGACCCACGACGCGCAGGCGCTCCAGTACCTGATCTCGCGGGTGGGTGCCGACCGGGTGGTGGTCGGTACCGACGCACCCTACGACATGGGCGAGGAGGATCCGCTGGGCATGCTCGATCGCGTGCCCGGCCTGAGCGCCGCAGAGCGCGAGCTGATCCACGGCCGCAACGCGCTGGCGCTGCTCGGGGAGACACTGCCTTGACCGGCGTCGCTGCGCGCAGCGTATCCGCAGATCGATCCACGAGACCTCAGCCATGACCACGTCCTCGCCCCCGGAACCGGCCGCTTCGGCACCGGCAGCGCACGACGCTGCAGCGCAAGGCGGTCGCCGCAAGGGCCGTGCGCTGGTGATTGGCGGCTCGCTCGGCGGGCTGTTCGCGGCCAACCTGCTGCTCGCGCGCGGCTGGGACGTGCGGGTGTACGAGCGTGCCGCCGACGATCTGGCCACGCGCGGCGCTGGCATCGGCACCCACCACGAGCTGTTCAACGTGATGCGCGAGATCGGGATCACGATCGACGAGACGATCGGCGTGGCGGTGAACCGGCGCATGTGCCTCGCGCGCGACGGCTCGCTCGTCTACGAGACGACGCTGCCGCAGACGATGAGCGCGTGGGCGCGCATCTACCGCCCGCTGAAGGCGCTGCTGCCCGATCGCTGCTATCGCCCCGGCACGGCTCTCACCGGACTGCAGGAGCACACCGACCGAGTGGTCGCGACCTTCTCCGACGGCAGCCGCGACGAGGCCGACCTGCTGATCGGCGCCGACGGCATCCGCTCCACCGTGCGCGCGCAGTGGCTGCCCGCCTCGGTGCCGGTGTACGCCGGCTACATCGCGTGGCGGGGCGTGCTCGAGGAAAGTGCGATGCCCCCCGCACTGCACGCGCAGCTGATGCCCAACTATTCGTTCGGGCTGCCCGAGGGCGAGATGATGCTCGCCTATCCGGTGCCGGGCCGGGGCGAGGACGTGCGCCCGGGACACCGCGGCTACAACTTCGTCTGGTACCGGCCGACCGACCAGCACACGACGCTGCGTGACCTGTGCACCGACGCCGGTGGCCACTGCCACGGCGAGTCGATCGCCCCGCCGCTGATCCGCCCGGAACTGATCAGCGCGATCCGTGCCACCGCGCGGGAGGTCCTGGCACCGCAGATCGCGCAGGTGGTCGAACTCACCACCCAGCCGTTCTTCCAGGCGATCTACGATCTGGAGTCCTCGTGCGTGGGCCGCGGCCGTGTGGCGCTGCTCGGTGACGCCGCCTTCGTCGCGCGACCGCACATCGGCGCCGGTGTGAGCAAGGCTGCGCTCGATGCGATCGATCTCGCGAACGGGCTCGATGCGGCCGGCGGCGACATCCCGGCGGCGCTCGCCGCCTACGACGTGCGTCGGCGGCGCTTCGGTGCGCGCGTGGTCGAGCGCTCGCGCTGGGTCGGCGGCTACATTCAGTACCACAATACGCCGCGCGCGCAGTGGCCGGGCAACATCATGCCGTTCAGCCCCGAGCACGTGCTGCGCGAGATCGGCGCGCCACTCGCACAAATCAGGGAACTGCACGCGGGGTAGCGAGACGCCGGCCGATCAGTTCATGCCGGGTACCCGCTCACGCCCGATCGACAGGCTTGCCACCCGCAGCGCCGGAAGGCCGCCCCCGGAGAGCCCGAGGGGTCGGTGTCACCGGACGATCCGACGCGCCGGACACGCAGCGGCTTGCGGTCGATCATCGCAGGCGCAGCCACACGTGCCTCGAGTCCGGCGGGCCGTTCGAGGGCTTGCGTCGCAGTCGTCACTTCGCGCCTGCGCAATCGCGGCGACCTCGAGGCGACACCGGGTCCGGGCCGAATCAGCTCGACATCCGCCCCCGGGTAGAATGCAGGTCGTCTACAGCCACAAGGATGCATCATGGATCTCGGACTCACTGGCAAGGTCGCCCTGATCACCGGCGGCAGCGAAGGCATCGGTCGCGCGACCGCACTCGCGTTCGCGAAGGAAGGCGCGATCGTTTCACTGTGCGCACGCCGCGCCGAGCCGCTGGCGGCGATCGAGAAGGAACTCCTCGCCGCGGGCGCGACGGTGTTCGCGTTCCAGGGCGACGCCAACGACGGCGCGCAGATGGCGCAGTGGGTGAAGACGACCCACGAGCGCTTCGGCCGCATCGACATCCTGGTCAACAACGCCGGCGGTTCGGGGCAGGCGTCGTTCGACGACGTCGACGACGCGCGCTGGCGCGAGGATGTCGAGGTCAAGCTGTTTGCTCCGATCCGGCTGATCCGCCTCGTGCTGCCCTTCATGAAGGCGCAGAAGTCCGGCGCCATCATCAATCTCACGATGGCAGCGGCGGCCACCCCGGGCGCGAACCAGTTGCCCACCGTGGTGAGCCGGCAGGCCGGCGCGACGCTCGCCAAGGCGCTGTCGAAGGAACTCGGCCCGCACGGCATCCGCGTCAACGTCGCGTGCGTGGGCAAGATCAAGACCCCGCAGCAGGCGCGATCGGCGAAGCGCAACAACCTCACCGTCGAAGAACACTACGCGCGGCAGGCGAAGGCAGTGCCGCTGCAGCGCATGGGAGAGCCCGAGGACATGGCCAACGCGATCGTGTTCCTGTGCTCGGAGGCTGCTGGCTACATCAGCGGCACCTGCGTCAACGTCGACGGCGGTCTGTCAGGCGTGCTCTGACCACTCCACCAAAAAGGGGCCAGGCCCCTTTTTGGTGTGTCGCAGCTGCGAAAAAGCGAAAAAGGGGCCAGGCCCCTTTTTTACGTCGCCGCGGGAAGGGGCCTGCCGAAAAAGGGGCCTGGCCCCTTTTTCGGGCCCCTTTTTCGTGTGTGGTCGCCGGGCGGATGGGCTCAGGCGATCGGCTCCAGCCCGCGCGCACGGTACACCTCGCCAGCCTCCTTCGACACCATGTAGTCGAGCAGCGCCTGCGCCGCGGCACGCTCGCTCGCCTTCGCGAACAGCGCCCCCGAGTTCTCGAACATCCGCTGCCACGGTGCCGGCAGGGTACCAGCGAGTTCCACGCCCGGCACCGCCATCAGTTCCGACACCTGCTGGATGCCCAGTGCAGCGCGACCGGCGACCAGCACCTCGCCGATCAGCCCGCCGGGCTGCGTGCGCAGCTTCGGCTGGAGTTCGTCGGCAAGGCCGAGTTCGACCAGCAGCTGGCCGAAGTACATGCCGCTCGCTCCCTCCGTCGTGTGCGCGATGGACTCGGCTGAACGCAAGGCGGCGATGAACTTCTCCGGCGTCGACACATCGGGCTTGGGCGCGCCCGCCTTGACACCGATGCCCACGCCCGAGGCCGCGATCGCACGCAGCGTCGAGCGGTCGAGCACGCCCGGCGCGAGCAGGTCGTCGATCGAGCCGGTACCGAGCAGAGCGACGTCGGCACTGGCCCCGCCGGCGATGTCGCGCAGGATCGCCTTCGCCGGGCCGTAGGTCGCGTCGACACGATGCCCGGTGGCGCGCTCGAAGCGCGCGTACAGTTCGGTCGCCGGACCGCACAGGCTGTTGGTGGTGAATGCCCTGATCGTTGCCATCGCGTGGTAGCTCCGTTGTCTGAAATCGAGGAGTTCGTCGGGATGTGGTCTGCGTACCGCAGACTCACCGAGAGAAAAAGAGAAAAAAGGGGCCTGGCCCCTTTTCTGTATCACCAGCCCAAAAAGGGGCCTGGCCCCTTTTTCGGAGCCCTTTTTCGGAGCCCTCGACACGCGGAGTCGAGCGGGGACACGCTCAGCCGGCTGCGCGTGGCACCCGCCCGCGCGTGGGGGCGCGCATGAATGCGAAGTCCACGCCGCGCTCGGCCTGCTCGACGTCTTCCATGTAGAGCTTGCGGTAGCCGCGCGTGTCCTCGGGCCGGCGCTGTGGGGCGACCCACGCTGCGCGGCGCGCCGCCAGTTCCGCCTCGCTCACCAGCAGGTCGAGCCGCCGCCCGGCCGTGTCCAGCCGGATGCGGTCGCCCGAGCGCACCAGCGCCAGCGGCCCGCCGACCGCCGACTCTGGCGACACGTGCAGCACGATCGTGCCGAAGGCGGTGCCACTCATCCGCGCGTCCGAGATGCGCACCATGTCCTTCACGCCCCGCTGCGCGAGCTTCTTCGGAATCGGCAGGTAACCCGACTCGGGCATGCCGGGCACGCCCTTCGGTCCGGAATTCTGCAGCACGAGAATGTCGTCGGCGTTCACGTCCAGATCCGGATCGTCGATGCGCTGTGCGAGGTCGGCCAGCGAGGAGAACACCACCGCCCGCCCCTCGTGCTGCAGCAGCGACTGCGCCGCCGCGCACTGCTTGATGATCGCGCCATTGGGCGCGAGGTTGCCGCGCAGCACCACCATCGCGCCGTCGCGGTAGACCGGATCGTCGAACGGTCGCACCACCTTCTGGTCCCAGTCGGGCTTCGCCGCGTCGAGGTTCTCGCCCAGCGTGTGACCGGTGATCGTCAACGCGTCCAGATTCAGCAGCGGCTCGAGCTGACGCATGATGGTCGTCGCGCCGCCGGCACGGTAGAGGTCCTCCATGTAGCCCTGCCCGGTGGGCTTCAGATCCACCAGCACCGGCGTGCGCCGCCCCATCGCGTCGAAGCCGTCGAGATCGACCTCGTAGCCCAGCCGCGCGGCGATCGCGGTGAGGTGAATCAGCGCATTGGTCGACCCGCCCACGGCGAGCAGCATCGTCAGCGCATTCTCCAGCGCTGCCGGCGTCATCACCTTGTCCGGGGTCAGGCCCTCGGCGGCGATCGCCACAGCGCGCGCACCGGTCTCCTCGGCGGTGCGGATGCGATCGGCCATCACTGCCGGGATTGCTGCGCTGCCGGGCAGCATCATCCCCAGCGCCTCGGCGCAGCAGGCCATCGTGCTGGCCGTACCCATCACCATGCAGGTGCCCGCGGTCGGACACAGCTTCTCCTCGATCTCGCTGATCTCGCGCGCATCGATCTCGTTGCCGCGGTACTTGCCCCAGAAGCGACGGCAGTCGGTGCAGGCGCCCAGCCGCTCGCCCTTGTGGTCGCCGGTCATCATCGGCCCGGTCACCATCAGGATCGCCGGCACGTTGGCACTGGCCGCGCCCATCAGCAGCGCCGGCACCGTCTTGTCGCAGCCGCCGATCAGCACCACTGCGTCCATCGGCTGCGCGCGCACCATCTCTTCGGTGTCGATCGCCATCAGGTTGCGCAGGTACATGCTGGTGGGATGCGCGAACGACTCGTGCAGCGACACCACCGGAAACTCGATCGGCAGTCCGCCGGCGAGCATCACGCCACGCTTCCCCCCTTCGATCAGATCGGGCACGTTGCGGTGACAGGCGTTGTAGCCGGAGAAGGTGTTGGTGATGCCGACGATCGGGCGACCGAGCGAGTCGTCGGTGTAGCCCATCGCCTTGATGAACGCCTTGCGCAGGAACAGCGAGAAGCCCTGGTCGCCGTAGGCCGTCAGGCCCTTCTTCATGCCGCGCGGTTTTTCTTCAGCCATCTCGTTGCCCGTCCGTGGTGTGTGGCGGCAAGTGTAATGCCAGCGCACGGAGCCCG
>CANGUQ010000060.1 GCA_947456915.1 Betaproteobacteria bacterium | reverse complement strand
CGCAGCGGCGCTCGATCGAGCCGCGAGCGCCCCGCTGGCGAGCGAGGCAGCGCAGGCGTCGCCCGCTGGCGCCGGCGAACGCAGCCGGCGCATCGCCGAAGCGATGGCCGTGCTCAATCAGTCGCTGAGCGGACTCGCACAGCTCGACGACGACGACGGACGAGTGCTCGCATTCCTGTCCAACGCGCGGCTGAGCGAACGCCTGCTGGCAGCCGGACTGACCGACTCGATCAGCGGCCGCAGCACGCGCGCGTCGCTGGAATCGATCGGCCTCACCGCGCTGCCCGACGGCGGATTTCGCGCTGATCGCGCACGACTGGAGCAGGCGCTGCGCGAGAACCCGGCGGGTGTGCGCGCGCTGATCACCGACTACGCGCGCAATCTCGACGGTTTCTTCGCCGAGCGCGCCGGGCTGGCACTGGGGCTGCCGGGTCTCGACACCACGCTCGGCCAGGGACGACGCGGCGACGGGGCAGCCCTCGACGCCCTCGGCAACTTCAGCACGCAGCGCGCCCTCGACGCGTTCCGCCGCACGTCGCTGCTGTAGCGTTGCGGCGAAACCTTCGCCGCGCGCGTGCCGGCGGACGGCGCGCTCGACCCGGCGCATCGCGCTAAGCCGCGCCGGCGTGCGGCACGTCGAACACCGGTGGCCGGCGTCCTCAGTACGACTTCGGCAGCCCGAGCACCCGTTCGGCGATGAAACAGCAGATCAGTTCGCGGCTCACCGGCGCGATGCGCGGGATCATCGACTCGCGCAGATAGCGTTCGACCTGATACTCCTTCGCATAGCCCATGCCGCCGAGCGTCAGCACCGCCGTCTCGCACGCCGCATAACCGGCTTCGGCGCCGAGGTACTTCGCGGCATTGGCCTCCGCGCCGCACGCCGCCCCCGCATCGAACAGCGACGCCGCCTTCCACATCATCAGGTCGGCGGCCTCCAGCGCCATCCACCGCTGCGCGAGCGGATGCTGGATACCCTGGTTCTGCCCGATCGGGCGGTCGAACACGACGCGCTCCTTCGCGTAGGCGACCGCCCGGTCGAGCGCCGCGCGCCCCAGCCCGATCGCCTCGGCGGCCATCAGGATGCGTTCCGGATTGAAGCCGTCGATGATCGCGCGAAAGCCGCGGCCTTCCTCGCCGAGCCGGTCCTGCACCGGTACGCGCAGCCCGTCGATGAACACCTGATTGGAGTCGACCGCCTTGCGTCCCATCTTCTCGATCTCGCGCACCTCGATGCAGCGCCGGTCGAAGTCGGTGTAGAACAGCGTGAGGCCGTCGGCCGGGTGCGCGCACTGTTCCATCGGCGTGGTACGGGCGAGCAGCAGCATCTTGCTCGCCACCTGTGCGGTGGAGATCCACACCTTCTGCCCGTCGACCCGGTAGTGATCGCCGGCACGCACGGCTCGCGTCTGCAGGCGCGTCGTGTCGAGCCCGACGTTCGGTTCCGTGACCGCAAAGCAGGCGCGGTCGCGCCCGTCGATGATCGGCGGCAGCATCCGCGCCTTCTGCTCGGCCGTGCCGTACTTCGCCACCGGCGACAGCCCGAACAGATTCATGTGTACGGCCGACGCGCCGGAGAAGCCGGCACCGGAGGCGGCGATCGTCTGCATCATCAGCGCCGCCTCGGTCAGCCCGAGGCCTGCTCCGCCGTACTCGGCCGGCTGGCAGATGCCGAGCCAGCCATCGGCGGCGAGCGCGGCGTGAAACTGCCCCGGAAACTCGCCGGTGCGATCGTGCTCCAGCCAGTAGCTGTCGGGGAATCGCTCGCAGATGCGCTCGATCGCAGCGCGCATCTGCAGTTGCGAGTCGCTCAACCGGAAGTCCATCGCACCTCCCCCGTTCCTTCAGCGCTGATGTGCGCAGCCTCGGGCACATCGGCGGCGCCGTGTGTTCGCCGCCGGACAGCTGCCACGAAGCGACGCAGCCCGGCGGGCTGCGTCGTCCACGCCGGCGCGAGTGCGCAGGAACACGAGGCGACGCTCACGCCGGTGCCTCGCGCGTCACTCCCGCCGCCGCGAGAGCATCGATCTGCGGATCGTCGTAGCCGAGTTCGCGCAGCAGTTCCCGGCTGTGCTCGCCCAGGCGCGGCGCAAGCCGCTGCGGCTGCGCGGGCGTGCGGCTGAATTCCGCAGGTACGCGCATCATGCGCAGTTGCCCTTCGGTCGGATGCTCGACCTGCTCGAAGAAGCCGGTCGCTGCATGATGCGCATCGTCGAGCAGCGACTCCAGCGTGTTCATCGGGGTGGCCGGGATGTCGGCCTGCGCCAGCGCGGCGAGCCACTCGGCGCTGGTGCGGGTGACCATCTGCGCGGCGACGAAACCCTGCACCGCGTCGACGTGGCGGGTGCGTGCATCGGCATCGCGAAAGCGTGCGTCGTCGGTGAAGCGCTGCGGCTCGCCGATCAGGGCAAGGAAGCTGCGCCACTGCTTGTCGCTGTAGATCAGCACGCAGATGTACCCGTCGCGCGTGCGGAACGGGCGCCGTTCGGGCGAGATCAGCCGCACGTAGGCCGTACCGTCGATCGGCGGCTCGTGCGTGTGACCCCACATGTGATCGCCGAGCACGAACTGCGTCAGCGTCTCGAACATCGGGATCTGCAGTTCCTGCCCCTGCCCCGAACGCGCACGCTCGTACAGCGCAGCGTTGATCGCCAGCGCCGCGTAGAGGCCGACGCTGCGATCGGCGAGATTGAGCGGCGGATAACGCGGCTCGCCGCCGCCCGCCCGCTGCATCAGCGAGGGCAGCGCACACGCGCCCTGGATCAGATCGTCGTAGGCGGGCAGCGCCGCTTTCGGTCCGCGCTGGCCGTAGCCGAAGCAGCCAGCGTAGATGATGCGCGGATTCACTGCCGCCACCTGCGCATAGGAGAGCGACAGTCGCGCCAGCGTGTGCGGACGCAGACTGTAGAGGAAGACGTCGGCGCTGCGCAGCAGACGCAGCAGCGCCTCGCGTCCCGCCGCCTGCTTCAGATCGAGCGCGAGGCTGCGCTTGCTGCGATTCAGGTGCAGGAAATTCGGCCCCATGTCGGCGTGCTTCTTCGGTCCGACGTAGCGCATCGCATCGCCCGCGATCGCCTCGACCTTGATCACGTCCGCACCCAGATCGCCCAGCATCTGCGAGGCGAACGGGCCCATCACGATCGTCGTGAAATCGACCACCCGGACCCCGGCGAGCGGGCCGCTCACCGGCGACACCTGCACCGCGTCCGCCTCACGCGCCGCGCTCGCCAGCCGAGGCGGGCGCGCCGCCACGTCGCTGCAGCAGGCGATTGGCCAGCACCATGCCGGCGATCATCGCGAGCACGAATACTGCCGCGTCCCCCGACAAGGCGGCCGTACCGACCAGCGCCGGGCCCGGGCAGAACCCGGCGAGCCCCCAGCCGGCACCGAACAGCGCCGAGCCGACGATCAGCCGCCGATCGACCGGCGTGCGCGCCGGCAGCGCGAGCGCGGTCCCGAGCATGCTGTCGCCACGCCGCTCGACCCACCAGAAACCGATGGCGGCTACCGCAAGCGCACCGCCCATCACCAGCGCAAGGCTGGGATCCCAGTGCCCGAACACGTCGAGGAAGCCGATGACCTTGGCTGGATCTGTCATCTGCGAGACGATCAGTCCGACGCCGAAGATCAGCCCGCACAGAAACGCCGCCAGCCGGGTCACAGCGGCACCCGCAGCGCGTGCTCGAACAGCCACACGGTGGCAATCCCCGCGGCCATGAAGGTCAGCGTCGCCGCCAGCGAGCGCAGCGAGCCGCGGGCGAGGCCGCACACGCCGTGGCCGCTGGTACAACCGCTGCCCACGCGCGTACCGATACCCACCAGCAACCCCGCGAGCACGAGCCACGGCCAGTCGACGAGTACCTGCACAGGCGGCAGGGGTACCGCCGAGATCGTGGCGAGTCCGGGCGCGAGCAGCAGGCCGAGCAGGAACGCGATGCGCCAGCCGCGCTCGCTGCGGGCGCCCGGTTCGCTCGCCGCGCCGGCGAACGGCAGCAGGTTGCCGAGGATGCCGCTGATGCCCGCCACCCGGCCCGTGGTCAGGGCGAGCAGCGCTGCGGCAAAGCCGATGAGAATGCCGCCGATGAGGGCGGACCACGGCGTGAACGCCGCCCAGTCGATGCTCATTGCCGCCGTGCCTCCCGAAGCCTGCACAATCAGGCTGCATGATAACCGCGCCCCGGCCGGATCGAGGCGGCCTGCACCACAGGCGCCGATCGCGCCACAATGACGCAACGCCCGCACCCGCCGCCCTCGACGATGCCCCGCTCGCCCTGCTCCGCTCCGCCCGCTGATCGCCGCAGCCTCGATTCGCTCGCCCGCCGGCGCGTGCTCGCCCGCCTCGCCGGTACCGGCGGCCTGATCGCAGCAGCCACGTTCGCCGCACCGGCCTGCGCGCAGTGGAAGGCAGTCGACGACCCATTCACTCTGGGCGTGGCTTCCGGCGATCCGGCCCCCGATGGCTTCGTGATCTGGACCCGCCTCGCGCCGCAGCCGCTCGGCGGCGGGATGCCGCCGCAGCGCGTGGCGGTGGAGTGGCTGATCGCCGAGGACGAGGCGATGAGTCGCGTCGTGCGTCGTGGCAGCGCCAGTGCCGAGCCGGAGTTGGGCCACTCGGTGCACGTCGAAGTCGAGGGGCTGCTGCCCGAGCGCTGGTACTGGTACCGCTTCATCGCCGGTGGGGCGGCGAGTCCGGTCGGACGCGCCCGCACGGCGCCGGCCGTCGGCGCGCCGGTGGCAGCCCTGCGCTTCGCCTACGTCTCCTGCCAGAACTTCGAGCACGGACACTACGCGGGCTATCTGCGCCTGGCCGAGGAAGAACTCGATCTCGTCGTGCACCTGGGCGACTACATCTACGAGAACTCGAGCGCTGCCGAGATGCCGCGACGGCACGACACCGGGAAGGAGCCGGTGACCCTCGCCGAATACCGCGACCGCCACGCCTGGTACAAGACCGACGCCAGCCTGCGACTCGCGCACCAGCGCTTCACGTGGGCGGTGACCTGGGACGACCACGAGGTCGAGAACGACTACGCCGCCGACCAGTCGGAGAATCGCGACGATCCGAAGTGGTTTCTGGAACGCCGCGCCGCGGCGTACCAGGCCTATTACGAGCATCTGCCACTGCGCCGGGCGAGCCTGCCGCGCGGGCCCGATCTGCTGCTCTACCGCCGGCTCGCATTCGGCGATCTGGCGACGTTCCACCTGCTCGACAATCGCCAGTACCGCTCGGATCAGGTGTGCGGCGAAGGTCGCCGCGGCGGGGGCAACGTGGTCGAGAAGTGCAGTGCCCGCCTCGATCCGGCACTGACGATGTGGGGAGCAACGCAGGAGCAGTGGCTCGACGACGGCCTGCGCGCAAGCCGTGCGCGCTGGAACGTGCTCGCACAGTCGCTGATGATGGGGCAGTTCAGGGCGCGCAACGCGGCCGGCAACGACGTGCACTGGACCGACGGCTGGGACGGCTACGCGCACGCGCGCAGCCGCTTCCTGCAGCGCATCGCCGAGATCAGGGTGTCGAATCCGGTCTCGATCGGCGGCGACATCCATTCGTACTGGGCGAACGAACTGAAGCCCGATTTCGACGACGAGCGATCGCCGGTAGTCGCCACCGAGTTCGTCGGCACCTCGATGAGTTCGCGCGGCACGGCCTACGCCTCGACGGTCAAGGCGCTGCCGCTCAATCCGCACGTGAAGTTCTTCGAGAGCCGGCTGCGCGGCTACGTCCGCTGCGAGGTCACCCCGGCGCGCTGGCGCACGGCGTTCCGTGCGGTCGAGCGCGCCACCGACCCGCGCTCGCCGGTGCGCACGCTCGCTGCGTTCAGCGTGGAGAACGGTCGACCGCAGTTGCTGATCGACTGAGCCGCGGCCGCGCACGACCACGCGCACCGGGCCGGCGCCGCCGCATCGCGGGCCGGGCCGGCAATCACCGGCGAGGAACTCGCACCGCGGGACCCACGCCCCCGTGCTGCGTACGCTGCTGCCTCGCGCACGCGAGGGCGAAGGTGGCCGCGGGCGCGCGTGGCATAATGCAGCCGCATACATTCCCGGAGCACCAGGTTGGATCTCGCGCGACTCGGGCGCATCTACGACAGCTACGCGAAGATCTACGACCGCCTGTTCGGCCGGGTATTCGACGCCCCGCGCAAGCGAGCCGTCGAGTGGCTGGCGGCGCAACCCGGCGAGCGCGTGCTCGAGGTCGGGGTCGGCACCGGCATCGCACTGCCGATGTACGGGCCGGGTCCGCTGGTCGTCGGCGTGGACTTCTCGCTCGGCATGCTGCTGCAGGCCAGGCAGTGCATCGCCGCGCACGGACTGCGGGACGCGCACATCCTGCGCATGGATGCGATGCGCATGGCGTTTCCCGACTCCAGCTTCGACGCGCTGATGGCCGCCTACGTGGTGACGGCCGTGCCCGACCACCGGCGGCTGCTCGCCGAGATGGTGCGGGTGTGCAGGCCCGGCGGACGCATCGTCATCGTCAACCACCTGCACCACCGCAACCGGCTGATCGCGTTCGGCCAGCGCATCCTTTCGCCGATCACGCAGCGGCTTGGCTGGCGCACGGACCTGTCGCTGGAGGACGTGCTCGCGGGCACACCGATCGAAGTGGTGCGCGTGACCACGGTGCCGCCGTTCGGGCTGTGGTATCTCGTCGAATGCCGCAACACGAAGCCGGGTTGAGCAGCGCGCCGATACAGTGAACGCGCGCGCCGGCCTCGCCGCGCTGCTCGCCGGCGCATTCTGCATCGCGTCCTCGGCGATCTGGGTCCGTCTGTCGGAACTGGGCCCCACGGCCACGGCGTTCTGGCGCGTGGCACTCGCGCTGCCGGTGCTGTGGGCGTGGGCGACGTGGACGTCGGCGGCGCAGCATCGCGACGCAGGCCGGCGCTTCGGCTGGCCGCTGGCGGCAGCCGGAGCCTGTTTCGCCGGCGATCTGGCGCTGTGGCACGGCTCGATCGTGCTCACCTCGGTGGCGAACGCGACGCTGCTCGCGAATTTCGCGCCGATCTTCGTCACGCTCGCGGTGTGGATGCTGTTCGGCCAGCGGCCCAGTGCGCGGTTCGTGATCGCGCTCGCGGTCGCGCTCGCCGGCACGCTGATCCTGATCGGCGCCTCCCTCGATCGCGGTACGCCTGACGCGGGCACGCAGCGACTGCTCGGTGACGCGCTGGGCATCGGCACCGCCCTCTTCTACGCGGCGTACCAGCTGATCCTCAACCGCGTGCGCAGTTCGGTCTCGACGGCGAGCGTGATGGCGTGGAGCAGCCTCGTCACCGCGCTGCTGCTGCTGCCGGTGGTGTGGCTGATGGGCGAATCGCTGTGGCCGCAGAGCCTGCGCGGCTGGCTGGTGCTGGCGGGTCTCGCGCTGGTGTCGCACGTTGCCGGGCAGAGCCTGATCGCGTTCGCGATCGCCCATCTGTCGCCGCTGCTCGCCTCCGTCGGGCTGCTGCTGCAACCGGTGGTGGCGGCGGCCTTCGCCTGGCTCGTCCTGAGCGAAGGCGTCGGCGTGCAGCAGGTGATCGGCGGCGCCATCGTGCTGCTGGGCATCGGTCTCGCCCGCCGGGCGGAGGTTGCGCCGCGCCCGGCGGCGGGTCCGCCATGAGGGTGCTCGCCCCTCGCGCGCATTGACTCGGCCGTAAGGTCGCGGGTTCGACACCCGCATCGCGAGGTTTCGCAACGAAACCGTAATGGGTATGATCCGCCGGTTCCGCTCAGCCCCAGGCTGACACAACACGGTCCCGGACACCAATCCCATGCAGGCACTGGGCAGTGCGGTCGAGACGATCGCCCTCTCGCTGATGTGGCTGATGCTGCCGCTGTCACCGCTGATCGCCAGCGTGATTGCGCGCGACCTCTCCTATCTGCGCGACTTCCGCGGGACGATGCGCCAGAGCGCGCGTCACCTGCACGCAATGGGCCGCGCCCAGGTGATCGCGCGCCGCTTCTACAACGAAAAGCGGGCTGCCGAGCAGAACATCTCGCACCGCATCGAGGGCGAGTGCACGCACTGCGGTCAGTGTTGCCTGTACCGGCAGTGCGTGTTCCTCGACCGGACCGAGGACGGGCGCCCGAGCTGCCGCATCTACGGCAACTGGTTCTTCGGCTTTCTCACCTGCGCCGAGTACCCGATGACCAAGGACGACATCGAACTGTACGAGTGCCCGTCGTTTCGTGCCGTGCCGCGTGCGGAATCGCTGTCCCTGCCCTTCGGTCGCAAGGTGATACCGATCACGGCCAGTCGCGCCACCGTGCGCAACGTGGAGCCCGCTGCCGGGAGTGGCGTATCGACGCGACCGTAGCCGCGCCCGCCGGCGCGAGTCCCGCTCCGGTGCGCCCGCGCTACGACGGCGCGAGCCTGGTCAACCTGATGGCCTCGATCGAGGCCGGGTTCGGCAGTGCGCAGGCAGCCCCCCCCCGCCATCGGCTGCTCGATCTGCTGCCGCAGCAGCGCCTGCAGGAAGCACGCAACGTCGTGCTGATGGTGATCGACGGGCTCGGCGATCACTACCTGCTCGAGCACGCGCGAGACAGCCTGCTCGCCCGGCAGCGCATCGGGCGCATCAGCTCGGTCTTCCCGTCGACCACGGCCACCGCGATCACCACCTTCCTCACCGGCTGCTCACCGCGCGAGCACGGCCTGACCGGCTGGCACATCTGGCTGCAGGAGATCGGCGCGGTGACGGCGATCCTGCCGTTTCGCACGCGCGGCAACAAACGGTGGCTGCGCGAACTCGGCGTGAATCCGCTGCACTTCTTCGCGCAGCCGCAGCCGCTCACCGAGCGGCTGCCTGTCGCCAGCGCCACGGTCTCCCCGCGCTGGATCATCGACTCCGACTTCAACCTCGCACACAACGGACCGTCGCGCCGCCACGGCTACCAGACGCGCGAGCAGTTCTTCGAGCAGCTGGTCAGTGCGGTGCACGGCTGCAACGAGCGGCAGTACATCTACGCCTACTACCCCGAAATCGACGCCAACTCGCACGACCACGGCACGCACAGCCTCGAGGTCGCGGCCGAGCTGTGGCGCTTCGACGAGGCGCTGCGGGCAACGCTCGCCCGCCTCGCCGGGACCGATACGCTGCTGATCATCACCGCCGATCACGGCTTCATCGACAACCCGGCCGAGCGTGCGATCGAGCTCGACCAGCACCCGGATATCGCGGCGATGCTCGCGCAGCCGCTGTGCGGCGAGCGACGCCTCGCCTACGCCTACGTGCACGCGCACCTGCGCGAGCAGTTCGAGCGAGCGATACGCGAGCGCTTCGGTCACGCGCTCGACCTGCTGCCGTCGCCACAGGCGGTATCCGAAGGCTGGTTCGGGCCGGCACTGGGCGACGATCACCCGCGCTTCGGCCAGCGCATCGGCGACTATCTGCTGATGATGCGACCGGGCTGGACGATCAAGGACTGGGTCGAGGGCGAGCAGCACCACCGGCTGGTCGGCGTGCACGGCGGCACCACCGCGCAGGAGATGTGGGTACCGCTGATCGTGTGCGAGTGCTGAGCCCGGCGCGGCGCACCGGCCCCGGCTGCGCTCAGCGCACGCTCACCGGCTTGCGTCCGACGAACCGGTAGTACGGGACGCGCAACCCCGGCAGCCACGGCAACGCACCGGCGTGCTCGCTCAGCTGCTCGACGGCGAAGCGCCGCTCCAGATAGGGCAGGTGATCGGCGCTGAGCCGTACGCCGTCATGCCCGAACCACGCTGGCCAGAGCGCGCGCGCCAGCGCGCAGTGGCGCGCGCGCCCCGGCGGCGGATGGGTCCGCGAGACGTAGAAGTCGACGACGCCGATACGCCCTCCCGGCCGCAGCATCGCCCACGCATTGTCGATTGCCGCAAACCAGTCCGGGATCATCGTCAGCGAGTAGGCGCAGAGCACCGCGTCCACCGGCTGCGGCGGCTGCCAGAGCGCGGCATCGGCCTCGCAGGTGTGCACCTGGCTGCTGCCGGCAAATCGTTCGCGGGCGCGTGCCAGCAGCACCGGGCACAGATCGATCAGCCAGACCGCTGCCAGTTCATCGACGCGCGCGGCCGGCCAGTCGAGGTTGCGCCCGGTCCCTGCGCCCAGTTCCACCAGCGTCTCGCCGCTGCGCAGCGCGAGCGACTGCAGCAGCTCGGAACGCCCGTGGAGCATCCGCTCGCGGCTGCGGTCGTAGTGCTCGGCCTGCGGCGCGTAGAAGTCGTTCAGCCGGGCGGCGTGCGTCGTACCGGAGGGTTCGCCGCGCAGCATTCGCCACAGCACGCGTGCATCGCTCGCGCGCACCTCAGGCCGCCGCCGGCACCGGGGCCAGCGCCTCTGCGCCCAGCGCGCGTGCGATGTGAAAACCGGCATAGGTGTGCACGCGGTCCTGCCGCGACAGCTCGGCCGCGCGCTCCGGGTCGAGTGCGAGCCACTGCCGCAGCGGCCGCCGCTCGCCGCCGGACTCGACCAGCGTGCTGTCCAGATACGCGGGCTGGTCATGGGCACTGCGAAAGATCGCCCGGGCGCCCGGCGCCGCGCGACGCAGGATCCACCGCCACTCCTCTGCCAGCGCCTCGGGGCGGTAGCCAGCCATCCAGTCCATGTGATCGAGCAGCACGAAACGGTCGATCGGGCGCTCGCAACGGACGAGGTGGTCGGTGAGCAGCGTCGTGTGCAGTTCGACCCGCTCGTGCAGTCCGCCCTGCAGCCGGGCGAAGCCGCTGCGACGCAGATACTGCGGGCAGCAGTCACGCGTGTAGTGCCCGCGCATGTAGAGCTGCCAGAAGTAGTTGCGCGACAGCGGCAGTTCACGGAACACGTAGTCCACCGCGCTGCGCACGAAGCCGGCCACGCCGCCTTCGTGCTGGCGCTCGACCTCCGCGCGCTGCGGATGCGGCACGCCGAGCAGACTCATCGTGAGCTGGCGCTGCAGCGTCCAGCGTACGCCGGCGTTCCACAGCAGCGGCCCCGCGCGCTCGTCGTAGATCGCCCGCTGCGCCTCCAGGCTGCGGGCGGCGAGCAGATCACCGAGCGCGCGCGACAGCGCCGGCCGCAGGCGGGCGTAGGCACGCACCGCACGCCCGACCTGCCCCGCCAGGCCGTGCGAGTAGAAGCTCTGATCGGGTCCGCGATGCGCGAACCAGTGCCAGTGCCGGTCCCAGAACGCGCGCGCGAACGGCGACAGTTGCGGGCGCAGGCGGCTGCGGTACAGGGCCGCGACGTCCGGGTGCCGCCCGAAGCCGAACAGCGCGAAGAAGTCCTCGTAGTCGAGCGCGCGCACGCCGGCGAGCTTGAGCTCGAGCAGCGCGCTCTGGCGGGGATTGGCATCGATTGCCACCACGCGGGCCGCTCCGGCGAGCACATAGTCGAGGGCGTTGCAGCCCGCACTGGTGATGACCAGTACCGTGTCGGACGGTCGGAGATCCAGCGCCAGTCGATCGACCGCCGGGTCTTCCCAGCAGGTGTTGTAGATCAGGGCGCGCGAGCAGATCGCGTTGAACACGCCGTCGTGCAGCCGCTGCGCGAACGTCGCCGCACGCCCGCCCCCCGCAGCACGCGCGGCGGCAGGCGCGCACCCCGACTCAGCGGTCATTGTCATCGTTTCGTCTCGCCTGCGTCATTGAAGCTGTCATCGACGTCTCCTACAGTTCGCGCGAGGTTAAGCGCGCCGTGTTGCAGGTTCGTGAGCCGTTTGCGTCGGCGCCGTTACCGGGGCCGAGGTGCGCAGCATCGCGACGCCGGCCCGCACACACGAAAGTCGACTCGCATGGACACCGCATCGCAGGCCTACCCGGGGCAGGCGTGGCATCACCAGACGCACCCGCCCAGATCGCGTTACCGCACCGTCTGGATCTCCGACGTCCACCTCGGCACGCGCAACTGCCAGGCCGAACTGCTGCTGCGATTCCTCAAGGGCCTGCGTACCGATACCCTCTATCTGGTCGGCGACATCGTCGACTTCTGGGAACTGCGCCGCAACGGCATCTACTGGCCGGCCAGTCACAACAAGGTCGTGCGGCGCGTGCTCAAGATGGCGCGGCAGGGGACCCGTGTCGTCTTCATCCCGGGCAATCACGACGAGAACCTGCGCGAGTTCCTGCCGATCCGGCTGGGTGAGGTCGAGTGCGTGCGCGAGGCCGTGCACGAGACGCTCGCCGGCGAACGACTGTGGATCCTGCACGGCGACGACTTCGACCTGGTCACCCGCTACCACCGCTGGCTGGCGGTGCTCGGCGACCGCAGCTACACGCTGCTGCTGTGGCTGAACCGGGCGCTCGATCGCGTGCGTGCGACGCTGGGCTTCGGCTACTGGTCGCTGTCGGCGGCGGTCAAGTACAAGGTCAAGCGCGCAGTGAACTTCATCAGCGACTTCGAGCAGGCGCTCGCCCAGGAAGCACGCCGACGCGGCATGAGTGCGGTGCTGTGCGGACACATCCATCACGCCGAACGGCGTGACATCGACGGCGTGCTCTATCTGAACTGCGGCGACTGGGTCGAGAGCTGCACCGCCATCGTCGAGCACCCCGACGGACAGCTCGATCTGCTGCGCTACGCGCTGACCGATACCGCCCGGCGCGCACGCCGACGCGACCACCGCGAGGACCTGGAATCCGAGGACCCGGACGAGCGCGAGAACGCGCTCGTCTGACCTGCGCGTCGCACGCACCCGCTGCGGCAGCCGCGCAGACACCTCGGGGCGCGAAACCCGGCAGCACTCGCGCACGGCCCGCAGTCCCCGGACACACCGCGCCGGCGCGACTGCGCCGT
>CANGUQ010000059.1 GCA_947456915.1 Betaproteobacteria bacterium | reverse complement strand
CGGGTCGTGATCAGTTCGCGCAACTCGTCATCGAGCGTGAGCAGCTCGGCGATCGCCCGCCGTCCGCGATAGCCGCTGCCGCGGCATTGTCCGCAGCCGCTGCCAGCAGCGAATGCGTAGCCGGAAGCTTCGCGGGCGTCGATTCCCGAGTCCGCGAGCAGTTGTGCGTCCGGCTGCACCTGGGCAAGGCAATGCGTGCAGTTCACGCGAATCAGCCGCTGGGCGACGATGCCGTTCAACGCCGAGACGAAGCTGTACGGATCGACTCCCATGTGGGTGAAGCGTCCGATCACGTCGAACACGTTGTTCGCGTGAACGGTGGTGAACACCAGATGTCCGGTCAGTGCCGCCTGGATCGCGATCTGCGCCGTCTCTGCATCACGGATCTCTCCGACCATGATCTTGTCGGGGTCGTGGCGCAGGATCGAGCGCAGTCCGCGTGCGAACGAAAGGCCCTTCTTTTCGTTCACCGGTATCTGGAGCACGCCGGGCAGCTGGTACTCGACTGGATCTTCGATGGTGATGATCTTGTCGTGGCCGTGATTGATCTCGCTCAGCGCCGCATACAGCGTCGTGGTCTTTCCGCTGCCGGTAGGCCCGGTAACCAGCAGCATGCCGTAGGGCTCGGCTGCCATGCGCCTGATCGCCGCCATCGACCCGCCATCGAAGCCCAGGCTGTCAAGACGAAGTCCGCGCAACTGATCAGACAGACTCTGCTTGTCGAGGATACGAAGCACCGCATCCTCGCCGAATATGCTGGGCATCACCGATACACGGATGTCGATCTCGCGCCCGCGCAGCCCCACCTTGAAGCGTCCGTCCTGCGGGACACGCCGCTCCGCTATGTCGAGTTCCGACATCACCTTGATGCGCGAGATCACCTGTTCGGCGGTATCCGACCCCGGCATCGCGCCGATCGCGGCCAGCACGCCATCGACGCGGTACTTGATGCCAAGGCCGTTCTGTCCCGTCTCGAGGTGGATGTCGCTCGCGCCTGCCCGCAGCGCATCGTAAAGTGTCGAATTGACCAGCTTCACTACCGGCGAGGTGTTCTCGCTGATGCGCGTCAGCGACAGATCCTCCAGGTGGGTATCGTCGCTCACGCGCGACCCTGCCTCGATGAGCACGCTGTCCATCGCGCGCGCGCCCTCCTCGAAGCGGGTGAACAGTGCGGCCAGGTCGCCACGCGCGGCAAGAGTCCAGCGAAGGCCCTCGAGCCTGCGCTCGTTCGCCTGCTCGAGTGCCCATGCACGCAGCTCGAAGTCGAGCGGGTCCGCAATGACCGCATGCACCGCGCCCGCGGCGTCACGCAGCCACAGGCACTGCCGCCGCGCGGCCTCCGCCAGCGGCAGCAGGTCGAACGCAGGCTGCATTGCGTTCAATTCGGCGATACCCATCGCCGGCAGTCGTACCGCAGACGCCAGCTTCTCGGTGAACGCGTCGCCCGGCAGCTGAAGCGATTCTTCCAGGCATTCGAGCCATGGTCGACCCGACTGCCGCGCCAGCACGCGTGCAGCATGGACAAGGCTCGAGTCGACCCCAGCCTGGCTACGCTCGAAGTCATCCCCCGACTTCATTGAACGCTCCCGGCGAGCTCGAAGATCGGGAGGTACATCAGGACGACGATCAATCCGATCACCAGCCCTACGACAGTCATGAGCAGCGGCTCGAACAAGCGAGTGAACCACTCGACGAAACGCGCCATCTCGTCGTCATGGAAGACCGCGATACGTTCCATCATGTCGCCCATGCGCCCGGTACGCTCGCCCACGCGCAACATGCGCAGCGCAACCGGACTGGTCAGGCCATGCTCGGCCAGCGCCGCCGACATCGGTTGCCCTTCTCTGATGCGAAGCGCCGCCCCCGACAGGGCTGCACGCAGCGAGGGCTGCAGCAGTCCGCCGACCATGTCGAATGCGCGCACCGCGGGCGTTCCGCCACGCAGCAGCATGCTCACTGTCCGGTAGAAGCGGGCAAGCTGATAGATGCGCAGGCGCTCACCCACACCCGGCATGCGCCACAGCAGCAGCTCGAGAGCGCGGCGGGTCTGCGCTCGCGCCAGCACCCACGCGATCGCCGCGCACGACGCGGCCGCACCCACCGCGATCCAGCCCCCCCATTCCCCTACCGCTCGCCCGAGCACAAGCAGCGCGCGCGACAGCCACGGCAGGTCATTGCCCATTTCATCGTAGATGAAGGCAAAGCGCGGTACCACGTAACCGAGCAGAAACAGGGTCACCAGCGTGCCGACGACCAGGAGCAGGACCGGATAGATCAACGCCGCTACCACCTTCTTGCGCACGACGTCGAGCTGGTTCTGATAGGCGACGTAGCGCGTCAGCGCCTCGGGCAGAGCCCCCGAGCGCTCCGCAGCCCGGACTGCGGCCACGTACAGTGGCGGAAACGCGACCGGATGCTGGTCGAGCGCCGACGACAGCGCCTTGCCCTCGCCGAGCAGTCGGCGCAGGTCGAGAAGGAGACCGCGCGCTTCCGGGCGCGATTCCTTCTCGGCAAGCGTCTCGATCGCCTCCACCAGCGAAATGCCGGAATCGAGCAGAGCCAGAAGCTCCTGGCTGAACTGCACCAGCAGGAATCGATGGCGGCGCTTCGGCAGCCAGCGGCCGAGCCCGACTCCGCTGGCTCCAGCCCGCCGCACAGAGAGCGGCAGCAGCCCGCGATCCCGGGCGTATCGGTCTGCTTCTCGCAAGCCCGCGGCGTCAACCTCCAGCGAGGTGATGGCACCGGCGGCATCCAGAGCTTTGACTGCGTAGCGCATCAGGGTCAGTTGTTGCCCAGATCTGCGCTTTCGCCGCTTCCGCCCGGCTGCCCGTCCTTCCCCAGCGAGAGCAGGTCGTAGTCGGTCTTCTCGCCCGGTGACCGGTACTGGTAGGGATTGCCCCACGGATCCAGGGGAACGCCTTTGCGCAGATAGGGCCCCTGCCACCTCGGCTCGTTCGCCGGGCGGGTGAGCAGCGCATTGAGGCCCTGCTCGGTGGTCGGATAGCGGCCGGTGTCGAGCCTGTACTGATCGAGCGCCTTCTCGAACGCGTCGATCTGGGCCCGTGCCACCTTCACCTCGGACTTGCCGACCTGCGCAAAGTAGCGTGGGCCGACGTACCCCGCCAGCAAGCCGATGATCACCATCACCACCAGCAACTCGAGCAGCGTGAACCCACGGCCCACGGCCCGGCGCGCGACGTCCATCTGATTGATCCGCATACAGCTTCCTGTGCGTCCCTGCGAGACGGCACCTGCCGCCTCGGTACCAGCCAACGTCGGAGTATCCGCTGCACCATGTGTCGTGCGTGTGTCATCAATGTTTCGGTTCGATCACGACGCCCATCCTCGCTCTCACGCGCACAACCGTAATCTGCGTCACGCAACATCAACGATCACAAAGGCGCGCTGTGCGCCGAACGCGTTTCCGCCCTGACGACTCCGATCGCCACCCATGCCACGTTACTTGCCCTTCATCCCGACCCTGCCGGTTCTTTCCCTGGCCGCTGCCTTCGCGTTGCCATCTGCATTCGCCCAGGAGGTGCAGATCAGGCGGGCGTTCGAGGCGCGCTACCCCAAGGCACGCGTGGAGAGCGTGCGCGCGCTGCCGTACGGAGGCCTGTACGAAGTCATCGTGAGCGCGGGTCCCATCCTGTACGTGGACAAGGCGTTCACCTTCCTCCTGCAGGGCGTATTGGTAGACCTGAAGACTGGGGCAAACGTGACCGGCGACCGGCAGCAGGAACTGCAGGCACTGCGCGAAGGTCCGATCGACTTCGGGGTCCTTCCTCTGCACCTCGCGCTCAGGAAGGTGATCGGCAAGGGAGAGCGCACGCTCGTGACGTTCGAAGATCCGAACTGCGGGTTCTGCCAGAAGCTGGCTGTGGAGCTCGCCAAGCTCGATAACGTGACGATCTATACGTTCCTGCTGCCGATCGTCGCGCCGGACTCGACCACGCGGGCCCGCGCGATCTGGTGCAGCCCGGATCGTAACGGCGCATGGGAGCGCTGGATGCGCTCGGGCATCGCGCCAGCAGCAGCGCCCGCCGACTGCGAAACGCCGGTCGAACGCACTGTCGGACTCGCCGAAAAGCTCAACGTCGAAGGCACTCCGACGCTGTTCCTGGGTGACGGCCGCCGCGTGGTGGGTGGGCTTCCAGCGGCACGGATCGACGAGTTGCTCGATTCGGTCAAGCGTTCGCCGAAGTAGAGCGGCGGGGGGATACGTTCTCCAGCATTCAGCGCAGCGAAAGACTGGGCACCGGGGGGACGGAAATGAGAAAGGGGAGCATCTTGCGATGCTCCCCCTGAAGCCGCGGGGCTGCCCAGCGGTGGTGTTCGGACCTGGCAGTCGCCACCACCCTGAGTGAACATCGTCCCGCTTTATCGGTCGCTTGCGCTCTTTCTTGAATCCTTCTCGCGAGGATCTCCCAGCACCCTGACGCACGCGCGGTACGGCCGCCACTCCGGGCGGGCCCAAGCACCGGTCAACGGAAAAACGTGAGGGGTGCGCAGAGGTTGCCCATGCGGCTCGCGCGAGCGGCGCTGTCCAGCGGACCGGCGACATCCGGTCGCACTGCAGCCGCGAACCGGGCTACGCTGGGCAGGGAAGCGAGCGCGCCGGGGTCGGACATGCGCCGGATGAAAGCGTCCACGTAAGCGAGCTTGAGCGCATCGGCCGCAAGCGGCAGCGCCACGCCCGCAGGCTGGACTCGGTACAGAAAAACAAGATCCGAGGACAGGGCCCATGCCCCCGACCGCAACTCCGCCAGCGATGGCATGACGCCGCCGCCGATTGCGGCAAACGCCGCAGCGGCCGGATCGAACGCGGTTGTACGGTACACGCTAGCGCCATCAAGGGCACGAAAGCTCCAGCGGCCAGCCTCCTCGCTCGAATCTACGCCGGGCAGAGGCGGCAGTGCAGTGCCGAGACTGTCAAGCGAGAGCACGCCTACCGCACGATAACCCGTGTCACTCCCGGTTCGCGCACCGAAACGCACACGGTACGCAACGCCGTCGCTGGAAACGAAGTCGTAATCCCCGCCGCTGACAGCGCGCGCAAGGCACATGCGTACGCCGCCCTGCGTGGGATTCTCGATGACGGTGAAACCGTCCGCGGGATCGATCAGGCGCGGGTTGCCGCGCGTGCCCCCGGTACCCGGGCTCGACGCGTCGGCAATCGGCCACACGCCCCCGTTCACGACGAACGTGGAACTGTCGGTCATCCGGGCAGGTACCTGAGTACCGGTACCACCCAGACTGCCGAACTGGCAGGGGAAGTGGTTGAAGTGGTGGTTGTAGCTCGCCTGCACGCCCGAGCCCGGATGCCCTCGGCAGATCACCATCTGCGTGTGCCCGCTGGTAATTGCGGGATCGACCCCTCTCCAGTCGGGAATCTGCCCGGTGAGGATCGCTCCGTACAGAGCGCGGCTGAAGAATGTAGAGGCCGGCACGTTGCTGGTTGCAACCACTGCGTGCATGACGGTGACACTGTCGCGGACCGCCAGGCGCTGCTGCTCCCCTGGTGTGAGTTGCGTCTGTCCTGCCGCGATGTTCAATGGCGCCTTGTATGCAGCGAGCGGTACATCGGATGCGCCGAAATCCGGAATGACCTCGGCACCGGTTGCTGCGCCCTCCCCCGGATCGACCCCGGCAACCGCGCAGCGACGGCTGCCAGCGATCGGCTGCGCGGTGCACGTGGCAGTGGTCACCGGCAACGTCTGCAGCGCTTGCCCGCGCGCAACCGCGGTGACGCCGGAGAGCGAGCCACCGCGTACACGATGAACCAGCAGCACGCGGCGACCGCGCAGATCGGGTGTGATGTCCGCGTCGCTTCGCATCACGCCATAGTAGGCGCGGAACTGATTCCCGTCATCGTCGAAAACACCCGGGGTCTGACCGTCGTCGAGAAAGGTATGGACCGCGAATCGCCCGAGCACGGGATCGACGTCGCTGCGCAACAGCGACACGGCGAGTGCACCGAGCAGATGCTGGGCTCCATCACCACCGCCAAGATGAACGGTGAGTTCCGGCGTCTGGAACGGAGACGGTACCGCCGGGGCCGGCGGGAGGATGTCCAGCTCGAGGAGCGGCGGATTGCCTCCGGCGCTGCGGCTGTCGAACCGCATGGCACTCGGGCTGGCCTCGTCGCCGATCATGATCCAACCGGCGTTCGAGATCGGGCGATCGATCCAGCCCTGCACGTCGGCAATCATCTGCGGAGACGACCACTCGTACGGCGCTCCAGCCACCTCGACTCGCCGCGAAGCGCTGGGCGCAGAGAGATAGTCGCCACCGCGCGTAGCCCACGGTATGCGCGGACCGTAGAAGCGCCAGCCCCAGGTCGAATCAAGAAAGCCGGCAGTGCTTCCCGCTCCGCCCGAACCGCCTGAGGAGCTGCCCTCGCCCCATGAAGACACCAGCCGATGTACGGCGATCATCCGTCCAGGGTGGATCGTCTTCGACATGAAGACGGTGAGCCGCGCGCCGAGCACCACACTTCCCGGCTCGATCGCGGACAGATCGAAGCGCAGCATCGCGCGCCGGTAGACCCCGCCAACCGTCTGCCCGACCCAGATGTGCGGGCCAGCGCCGTCTGCGATCGCTTCAGACTCACTCATCATGCTGCTGTCGGCAATCGCCGACAGCCGCAGGGTGGTCGCGGCCTGCGCCATGCACGCGTGAAGGATCCCGCAGATCACGCCGAAGAACCACAGACCGCGCCACTTTGCCATGCCTACCTGCCCATGGTCCGGCGCCGGCCGATGACACCCATGGCGAACAGGCCCGCGCCGAACAACCAGGCAGCCGCCGGCAGCGGCACGACGGTGGTCGAGATCGCGAGATCATCGAGCACGACACCCGAGCCGCTGAAGCGGATCGACTGGATCAGCGGCGAACTCAAGCCAATGCCGAAGAACGCGCCGGCGTTTTCGCCATTGGGGGTATCGATCGTGACCGTGTGCTGGTCGAGCAGGTTGTTGGCTGCGCCGAACGCCGAGATCGTGACCTGATTGTCTGGCGCGAACGCGTTGAGGAATGCACCGGCGGTCGCCTGCGCGGTGGAGAAGCTGAACGTCATGGCGCCGGTCGCGACTGGATCACCGAGCGAGCCCAGCCCGGCGAACACCTTGCCCACGCCCCAGATGCCGTTGCCGCCCAGATCAGCGATGAACGCGCCCAACGTCGAACTGCTGCCGCTGAACGTGACGCCTGGGGCCACCAACTCGGGCCCGGACGTCACGAATCCGTCGTAGTTGTCGAAGTTCACTACCGTGCCGGGATTGAGCACGACGGTGGTGAGAAAAGCGTGCGACACGCCAGTGCTGGCGAGCAGGCCTGCACTCGCCGCCGCGAGTGCGTATTGCTTGAGTTTCATCATTGTTTCCTTGTGGTTGGCAAACACTCTTCGGGGAGGAACCGGCGGGGACGCACCGACCCCGCCCGGTCGGCATGCGCGAGGACGCGCATGCCGTCGCTGGCTTCAGGTACCGATCACTCCACCGTCATTCTTCGTGATCAGCACGGTCGACGAGCGGGGCTTCACCGCCGCCACACCGGTGGCGCCATTCGCGCCGTTGTCCGGCCACGAACTGCGCGCCTTGAACGATGCGCTCCAGTCCTCGCCGGGATGCTGGATGTTGATCCACATCGCGCGGCCATCGGGGGTCGAAATGACGCCGGTGACTTCGCAGTTGGGCGGACTGGTGAGAAAGCGATACGTCATCTTGGTTGATGGATCGACTGCGCTCATCGAGTTGGCTCCGATGTTTACCCAGTCGCCAGCGCCGTCTCCCTGCTGATCGGTCTGCACCCAGAGCCGGCCGTCCTTGTCGAACCACAGACCGTCAGGAGCACCGTAATCGGCCGACCCGTTGGGCGCATCGACGATGTTCCCCGAGAGGTTGGCCGCGCTGTTCAGCGAGTCGCCACACAGCACGAAGATGTCCCACTCGAACGTCGTTGCTGCCACATCGTTGCCGGTCTCGCGCCAGCGGATGATGTGGCCGTAGCGGTTGTCCGGGCGCGGATTTGCCGCGTCCACCAGCGGTCGTGCGGAGCCCGCAAGGGTGGAACCGTCTGCCGCATTGGCAACCGGGTCAGTCGCGTGCGGAGTGGTCCGGCGACGGTTGTTGTTCGTGAGGGTGACGTACACTTCACGCGTGACAGGATGCACGGCAATCCACTCGGGCCGATCCATCATCGTCGCGCCCTCGCGATCGGCGGCCTGACGCGCACGCACGCAGACGTCGCCCTGATCGACCCACCCATTGGCAGTGGTCAGCTCCCCCTGTCCGAACACGAGCGGCAGCCAGCGACCGACACCGTTGTTCTCGAACTTCGCGACGTAGAGCGTGCCGCTGTCGAGCAGATCGCGATTGGCGCCGCGATTGGCGGGGTTGTAGGTGCCTGCACAGACGAACTTGTAGATGTAGTCGTTGCGCTCGTCATCACCCATGTAGACGACGACCTTGTTGTTGTCACCGACGACTACGGCAGCGCTCTCATGCTTAAAGCGGCCCAGCGCCGTACGCTTCACCGGCGTGCTCCGGGGATTGAACGGATCGACTTCCACCACCCAGCCAAACCGGTTCGGTTCGTTCGGCGTGACCCGCACGTCGAAACGCGGATCGGTAAGATGCCAGCGATAGCCGAAACCGCTCGCACTGATGCCGTAGCGGCGCTCGAGGTTGGTCGCGGTGAAACCAGCCACCGTCGTGCCGAAGTAGCCGTTGAAGTTCTCTTCGCAGGTAAGGTAAGTACCCCACGGCGTATAGCCATGCGCACAGTTGTTCACCGTGCCCAGGACTTCGGTACCGCTGGGATCGGCTGCCGTGCGCATCAGGGCGTGGCCCGCAGCCGGCCCGGAGATGCGCATCGGCGTGGCCGCCGTGATACGGCGCGCGAACGGCGACGGCCTTACGACGCGCCAGTCGTTGCCGACTTTCCGTACCTCGATCAGCGACACACCGTGGGCGGCCTGCGAGGCACGCGTCATTGCGGCTGTCTGAGTGAGGGTCCCCACTGCCGTCGAGTTGTGCAGCAGTCCTTCGTCCGTGTACTCGTGGTTGATGGCGAGGATACCGCGCTCGCTGGAGACACCCCCTGCCCCCGAGGTCGGGAACGGAAAGAAGTGCATGCCGTCATGGTGCATGCCGCAGCGTTGCACCTGCTCCGCCTCGGTCATCGCTACGCCCGGATTGAACGGCGATGCACCGCTGATCGGATCACCCCAGGCGTAGAACGTCCGCGCCGTGTATCCCGGGGGCACGGTAACCGCATCGGTGATCGGCGTGGTGTCGGCGGGCACCGGCGTGAAGCCGATGCCGCCCACCGGCGCCGGGGCAGCGCCAGCGTTCCTCATTGAGAGCGGAAATGCAGTCATCGAAAGCGCAGTGCCGCCAACAGCGAGCTTCAGGAAACGGCGGCGAGCAGGATCAGCGCGCTCGATGACATCGAAGATGTTTTCGTTCGGGGACGGGTTGAGGGAGGTGTCGTTCTCGGGATGCAGTGGCATTGCTGGCGCTCCGTGCAGGCGTGAGTGAACGGGAAATACGGAGATGCACTGCCGGCTTGTCGGAGCCGGTCCCCCTGGCGAGTCAGCAGCGCGCGTGGAATTCTGAGCGGGCTCGATGACGCGCACGGCAGGTGCAGGGGCGAGGCGTGTGGTTCTTTGGAACCATGCCTGCACCAGACTGTCATCTGCGCACCGACGCAGTGCGCGCCGCGCTCCTCGATGCGAGCACGGCTGGCCCGGCTGCGGGTGGTATCGTGCAGGTCTGGGTACCACACAACCACACTGCAGGAGTTCCTGATGCCGCTCTTCGCTCGATGTCGCGTCCGACCATCTCGCCGGGGCCTGACCATGCTGGGCGCGCTGCTCGCACTCGCTGCGACCATGCCCGGAGCCTCGGCCCTTGCCCAGAAGTACCCCGAGAAGCCCATCAGGATCGTCGTGCCGTTCGCCCCGGGCGGCGGCGCCGACATCTTCGGCCGTCTGGTGGCGCAGCGGCTCACCGAGCAGCTCGGCACGACGATCGTCGAGAACCGGCCGGGCGCCGGCAGCACCGTCGGCATGGAGTTCGTCGCGAAAGCGCCTGCCGACGGCTACACGCTGCTGCTCGCCTCGGCGGCCTACAGCGCTGCGCCGGCGCTGTTTCCGAAGCTCGGCTACGACCCGCTACGCGACCTCGCGCCGGTGTCGCTGGTGACCACGGTGCCGCAGGTGATCGTGGTGCACCCGTCGCTGCCGGTGAAGACCGTCTCCGATCTGGTCAGGCTCGCCCGGGCAAAGCCGGGCGAACTCCTGTACTCGACGGCAGGCTCGGGCAGCCTGATCCACCTTGCGGGAGAGGCGTTCATGGCCGCGACGAAGACCCGGCTCACGCAGGTGCCGTACAAGGGCGGGGGGCAGGCAATGACCGGTGTGATGACCGGCGAGGCGCAGGTGATGTTCGCGACGATCGAGACGGTGATGGGCCAGATTCGTGCCGGCAAGCTGCGCGCGGTGGCGATGACCACGCCCGAGCGCTCGCCGGCGCTGCCCAACGTGCCCACGGTGTCCGAACAGGGTCTGACCGGCTTCGAATCGCAGGGCTGGTTCGCGCTGTTCGCACCCACGGGTACCCCGGTCGAGATCGTCAACCGACTGCACGCGGAGATCGCGCGTGCGATCGGCGTGCCCGAGTTCCGCGAACGCTTCCTGTCCGAGGGTGCGGTACCGGTCGGCGGTCCGCCGGCGCAACTCGACAAGCTGGTGCGGGCGGAGATCGCGAAGTGGACGCGCCTCGTGAAGGAGGCGGGGATCAAGGTCGAGTAGGCTGGAGATCAGGTACGCCTCCCGGCTGCGAGGCGCAGCCGCGTAGGACGCGCGCCGCGGCCACGCGCGAAGAATGACGCGATCGGCGCCCGGCAGAACGCGATGCGCCGCGAAGCGTGCACATCCCGCTGTCGCGCGGCGCGTACGTCGTGCCGACGCCAGACGCGCGCAGCACGGCGCACCCGGCGCGTACCTCTCACGATCACGACCGCCGGCAGAGAGCACTGCAGAGCACGGAGACAGGGATGGGACAGACCGTTCAACGACTCGCCGAGCACGCCGCCCGCACGAACTGGCGCGATCTGCCCCCGGCAGTGCAGCGGCAGGCGCGCCTCGTGCTGCTGGACACGATCGGTGTGATGCTCGCCGGCTCGATCCAGCCGGAGGTGATCGCACTGCGCGAAGCGTGGTGCGTGCCGCAGGCTGATTCGGGCGAGTCGACGCTGGTGTGCGCGCCGGCGGCGAGGACCGATCTGCGCAGCGCGGCGCTGCTCAACGGCATCGCCGGGCGCTCGGTCGAGTTGTGCGAAGGCCATCGCTTCGTCTCGTGCCAGGCTGCCGTGCAGGTGCTGCCGGCGGTGCTGGCGATCGGGGAAGCGGTGCGTGCACCGGGGTCGGAGCTGCTCACCGCGCTGGTGGTGGGCTACGACGTTGCTGTGCGTCTGGGGGCAGGACTCAAGGCACGCCGTCTCGCTCACCAGAACGGGCAGACCGCGATGCTTGGCGCGATTGCCGCGGCAGCGCGCCTGCGCGGCCTCGACGCGGCGGGCATCGCGCAGGCGCTGCGCATCGGGGCGCCGCTCGTGCTCACGCCCTCCTACGCGCACACCGGCGCTGGAGCCACCGCGCTCAACGTGGCCGGCGGCATGAGCGGTCTGCAGGGCGTGCTGGTCCCGGATCTGGTGCGTGCCGGCTTCACCGGGCGCGAACTCGCTGTCGAGGAGGCGCTGGCCGAACTGGTCGGCGACGGTTTCGATCCGGCGCCGGTGACCGAGGAACTGGGCAAGCGATGGGAGATCACGCGCAACCACTTCCGGCTGCGCGCCTGCTGCAACCCGATCTACTCGGCCCTCGACGCGCTGGAGGAAGCGCTGGCGAAGTGGCAGCCGCAGCCCGAGGAGATCGAGGCGATCGAGGTCGAGACCTACGCCTTCGCATCCGTGATGAACAATGCGACACCGGCGAACTACTTCGCCTCCAAGTACTCGCTGCCGCACGCCGCTGCCGCGCTGGTGCTGCTCGGTCACGCCGGCTATCAGGCGTTCACCCGCGAGCGCGTCGCCGACCCGGCCTTCGCTGCACTGCGCGCGAAGGTGAGCGTGCGCGAGGACCCTGCGCTGAGCGTCGATGTGCCGCGACTCAAGCCGGCGCGCGTGACGCTGCGCCTCGCCGGCGGGCGCACGAGCACGCACTACTGCGCGAGCGCGCGCGGCGACTTCCAGCAGCCGCACGGCGAAGGCGAACTGCGCGCGAAGTTCCGCGAGCTGGCCGCCCTCGTGCTCGGCAGCGACGGCGTCGGCAGGCTGGAGGCAGCGATCGATCGCGCCCACGAGTGGCGCGACTGCGACGAACTGCACGCGGTGATCCGCGCGGGCTGATCGACGCTGGACGTCCACGCCAGAGGACCGGCCGGCCCCGAACGGCACGCGCGGTCTCGCCCGTGCGGCGCACCCTCCGGCCGCAGCGCGGCACCTAGGGCGCTGCGAGCGGGGCGACCTCCGCGACTTCGGCATCGAGCGCATCGAGCAGCGCATCGATCCACTCGATCGGGATCGCGCGGCCGATGAACACCAGCCGCGTGCGCCGGTCCTCCGAGGGCCAGCCCGGCAACCACTGCGGCGGCTCGAACACGTGCTGCACGCCGTGCAGCACGGCCGGACGCGCGGGGTCTTCGGCGATGCAGACGATACCCTTCATCCGCAGCAGG
>CANGUQ010000058.1 GCA_947456915.1 Betaproteobacteria bacterium | reverse complement strand
GGTCAGACGACTCCGGCGCCGGTACAGACCGACTTCGGCTGGCACATCATCCGTCTGGAAGACGAGCGCCCGCTCAGCGCGCCACCCTACGCCGAGGTCAAGGGGCAGTTGCAGCAGCGCTTCCAGCAGCAGGCCTTCGAGAAGGCGATCGCGGAGATTCGCGCCAAGGCCAGGATCGAATAGCCGGCGCGTCGCGCTGACTGACACGCTGCGCCGACGGGCATTAATGCCTTGTCCGGGGCGCCCGGGCTTTGGGTACACTACGGTATTGTGAATCCGGGATTCCGGCTCGGGGCCCGCGCTGCGCGATCTGCGTTACTGCGCAGCGGAATGCGAGAACGCCATGCTGAAACGCTTCGAATTCATCATCCTCACCGTAGCAGCCGCGGTCTTCCTGGTGATGGTCATCGCCAGCGTGACCATTGCGCGCTCATCGCGTGCACTGCAGGCCGAGATCAACGAGCGGCAGCAGTTCATTGCCACCACGACCCAGCTCGAGGTGCTCAACCGCGAGCTGATCCGCGCGCTGGCGGAACTCGCCGCGCGCAGCGGCGACGAACAGGTGCGCAGCCTGCTCAATGCCAATGGCATCACCTTCAGCGTCGACCCCAAGGCAGCCCCGGCGGCGAAACGCTGACCCGGCCGCGCGCTCGTCACCGCCTCGCCCGGAATTCCGATGATGACCGATCACGACAAGCGTCCCGCTACCCCGTTCGTGCCGCTGCTGCTGCTGGCGACAGGCCTGCTCATCTGGGCGGGTGCCCAGCTCGCGCAACTGGTCAACGAGCGGGCGACGCTCAAAACGCTGGCGACCAACCAGGCCCAGCCCTACGCGGCATCGCAGAAACTGCGCGCCCAGCTCGACGCGATCGCGTCCGGAACCCAGCGGCTGGCCGATGGCGGCAACGCCAACGCGCGACTGGTGGTCGAAGAGCTGCGCAAGCGCGGCATCACGATCACGCCACAGGCGAACCCGGTCACCCTGCCCGATCCGAACCCGGCGCCTGTCGCACCCGCCGCGGCGAAGTAGCGCGCCGCGAACGCGACCTCCGTCGCGCCCTCAGCCCGCGCCGCGCGCACGCTGCCAGGCATCCCCATCCGCGGGCTGTCTTCGCGCGCGCCATCCCGCGCTGCCGGGCGCCACGACAGCTGCACGTTGCGGAACACCCGCTCCGGGTGCGGCAGCAGGATGTGGCAGCGGCGGTCCGCGCAGGGCTCCAGTTCGACGAGGCGCCAGTGCAGCGCTATGATCGGGCCGGATGAGCGCACGGGGCGTCGCCCCGCATGCGCGCAGCGCGCGCCACCTGCAGAGGCGGAAGCCATGTCGTTCACCCTGTCGCCGGTCACGCCCGGCTTCGTCGCGGAAGTCGGCGACATCGACCTCGCGCAGCCGTTGCCGCAGGAAGATTTCGCGCTGCTGCGGCAGGCGTTCACGCGCTACGCTGTTCTGGTCTTTCCCGGCCAGGTGCTCACACCGGCGCAGCACCTCGCATTCTCCGGTCTCTGGGGGCCGGTCGAGAAGGAACGCACGCTCGATCCGAAGGCAACCCCGGCACGCCTCAGCGGCGAGTTCGCCGACATCTCCAACCTGTCCGCTGAGGGGCGCATCTGGGGCGAGAGCAGCCGCCAGCGCATGTACAAGGCGGGCAACCGGCTCTGGCACACGGACAGTTCGTTCAAGCGCCTGCCGAGCCTGTGTTCCCTCCTGTATGCAACGACCGTCGTGCCGATCGGCGGACATACCGAGTTCGCCGACCAGCGTGCGGCCTACGATGCGCTGCCCGAGGCCATGAAGGCGCGGCTGCAAGGGCTCGTCGCGGAACACTGGATCGTCCACTCGCGCCGCCGCAGTGGCTTCGAGGAGTTCAACGAGGACGAGATGAAGCGCCTGCCGCCAGTGCCGCAGGTGCTGGTGCGCACGCTGCCCGACTCCGGGCGCAAGTCGCTGTTCGTCGCATCGCATGCCGGCCGCATCCTCGGCATGCCCGACGCCGAGGGCCGCGCGCTGATCGACGAACTGATCGCGCACGTGACGCAGCGCCAGTTCGTGTACACGCACCGCTGGCGCCCGAACGAGCTCGTGATGTGGGACAACCGATGCACGATGCATCGCGGCACCGAGTACGACGACCTGCGGTGGGTCCGCGAGATGCGCCGCGTGACGATCAGCGACGTCGCCAACACCTGCGAGCAGGAAGGCGTGGCCTGTGCGGCGTAGGATCGCCGCGACGGCCGGCGCGCTCGTCGCGCTCGTCGCGCTCGTCGTGCTCGTTGCGCTCGATGGCGCGCAGCACGCGCATGCGCAGGCCTTTCCCTCCCGGCCTGTCCGGATCATCGTGCCGTTCACGCCTGGCGGCAGCACGGACCTCGTGGCCCGCCTCATCGCGCGCGGCCTGGGCGAGGCCTGGCGCCAGCAGGTGCTGGTCGAGAACAGGCCCGGGGCAGGCGGCACGATCGGCGTCGACTACGTGGCGAAGTCGTCCCCCGATGGGCATGTGCTGATCTTCGGCCACGTCGGCACGTTCGGCTTCGGGCCGTCTCTGTACGCGAAGCTGCCGTACGATGCGATCAGGGACTTCGCGCCGATCGGGATGTTCACCGCGGTGCCGAACATGCTCGTCGTGAATCCGTCCCTTCCTGCGCGGTCGGTGAAGGAGCTGGTCGCGCTCGCCCGCGCACGGCCGGGCGAGCTCAACTATGCGTCCTCGGGGAACGGCAGCGCATCGCACCTCGCCGTCGAGTATTTCAAGCTGCTCACGAAGACGGACATCGTCCCGATCCCCTATCGCGGCACCGGGCCGATGCTGGTTGACATGCTGGCGGGCCATACGCTGCTGACGATCACGGGCGTGCCGCCGCTCGCGCCCTACGTGGACTCGGGCCGCCTGCGTGCCGTCGCCGTGGGGAGCGCACAGCGACTGCCGCGCTATCCGAAGCTGCCGACCGTCGCGGAATCCGGCTACCCCGAGTACGAGGTCACGACCTGGTACGGCCTGCTCGCGCCGGCAAGGACCCCGCGCGAGACGATCCTGCAGATCAACGCCGAGCTGCTCAGGATGCTTGCGCGCCAGGACGTGCGCGACGTGCTCGCGCAGCAGGCCGCCGAGCCGCTCGGCAGCACGCCGGAGGCGTTCGGCGCCCACATCCAGCGCGAGATCGTGCGCTGGGCCAGGGTGATCAAGGCGGCCGGGGTGCCCCTGGAATAACGCGGAGGCGCCACGCTGCCTCTCGGACCGACGTTCAGAGCGCCACGCGCGGGCCGGGTTCGACCACGGCGTTGCCCGGCAGGCGGAAGAACTCCACCCTCCGCGTTGCGGCTGATCGCAGCGAACAGCCGCACGCGTGAGCGGGACATGCCGCCTGCCCGGCGCAGGCACGACGGTCTCGCGGCTCAGGAAGCAGCCGGTCAGCGCGGGCCAGACGCGCACGGATGTGCGCGATCACGTACGGGCCCTCGTGAAGCGCCACACGCTGCCCGCCACGTGCCGGCGGGCTGCGCACGGCTGGGCATGATCAGCGACGCGGCCGCGTGGGCACGTCCCACCTGGCCATGTCATCCGATCCGTATCCGACCATCCCCGACTTGCCCTTTCGCTCCATCATCTCCTTCAGCTTCTTCTCGTTTCTCTCAACAATACCGGGGTAGTTCGTGAGCTCCGGGATGACGAACCGGTGCTCCCGCACCAGCCGGGCTGCCTGCTCCTTCAGGGGAGCGAGGTGCGTGGCGACCGCATGCTCCACTTCGCCCATCCAGCCGGTGGTCCCGAAGCGCGACTCGAAGATGGTGTTCACGAGGACGCTGGTTGGTGCGCAGCACACCAGATACGCACCCACGACCGGACAGGTCCGGAAGATGGTGGCATCGACACGCGTCATCATCGCCAGATTCGCCTCGTTCCGCTCTTCGACGTCGCGCGCCACGATGCGGATGATGTTGGTGAGGCGCGCCACCGATGCCGCCAGTCCGATCGCGGCATTGGTCGCGGTACCGCCGTCCGCGAGCGCCCCGGCCAGCTTGCCGCCGAATTCGCCCACACCGATGGCCACGCCGATCGCTTCCGTGTTCCGCTCACGTTCGAGCATCCGGGCGATGGCCTGCATGGCCATCGCCGGCTCGGCCGTGGACAGCGAGTACATGATGTGTTCGCGTGCGCTGTCGAGTCGGTACTGTCCGCGGGCCAGCTTGAAGCTGCTGTAGAGCGCGCCGCCGCCAGCAGAAATCACACCCGCAACGGGGACCATCGACGCGGCCAGCGTCTTGAGGAAATCCGGCATGAGTGACAGCAGTTCCTTCGTCACGTCGGCGACCAGATGCGGTGGCACCGTGTTCCGGATCAGATCGTGCGCCAACTCCATCGTGCGACTCGATGAGCCGCTGTTGTTCGCGATTCCCATCGCGTTCGCTGCCTGCGACGGCAGCGACCCCACCGTGCGTGCCCCACTCGCTATCGCGCCACCGGACAGCGTGTTCACGTTCACCACGAGACTGGACGTGGCGAGCGTGGTGCCGAGCTTCTCGTTCGCGAGCTTCTGCTTGAACGACTGCCGCCATTCGAGACGGCGTCCGCGGAACAGATCGGTGACGATAGCCCGTGCCTCGTCTCGCACGTGCGAGAGTGCCACACGCTCGGCGCCACTCAACGTGCGGCCGCCGGTACCCATCAGCTGGCTGTGCAGCGTTTCCACCGCCTGATGGCGATTGCGATCGCTGCGCTTCCAGTCCGCGCCCTTGCTCTGAATCCACCGCAGCAAGGCGCCGGTCAGGGCCTGCTTGCTGGTCTCGGTGGGGCTCGTGTGATAGCGCGCGAGTGCAGTATCCACGGCCTTCAGATCGGCGCTTCGCACCGACAGCGCACCCGCGTTCGTCAGTCGCAACCAGTCCTGCGTGCTCATCACGTTCATGACGACAACCCCGCCTCCGCTTCGATTTCCACGAAATACGCATCACCGATGAGTGTGGCCTGCACCATGATAGTCGTCAGCAGGATGTCACCCAACCACGCGCCATGGGCTCGCGTGATGACCTCCCAGTCACGACCGACGTCGCTCACGAACATGCGCGCAGGCACCACAGCCTTCAGTGAACCGTGCGAATGATACTTGCAAATGCCCCCGCAGCCCCCACGCACTGCTGCCGTGAGCTCCCGCACTGCACATACTGAAAAGCGCTGCGCCGACACCGCTCACAAGACTTCGGCCCCGGTGCGAACAACCCTTCCCGCATGGCAGTCGTGGACCTGGACGCGAGATCTCGATGTCCTCCATGAGCGGCTGGGCCGGGAAGCCGCCCACTCGTTCGAGGGCCAGGCGGGTGACGAAGATGGCCTGGTCACCGGTGGCGATGCCGCTCAGCCTGGAGCGCAGGTTCATCATTGCTGCGATGACGCGCAGCATCCACGGCCGGCCCTCAATGCGCACGTCGAAGCGGCCCCAGAAAGCGCCATTGGCCAGCGCCTGCGAGACCAGCACATCGCCCAAGGGCTGCAGCCGGGTGTCGGCGTGCAGGAACAGCAGCGCATCGGCCCGGGCCTGCGCAGCGCCCGCGTTCATCTGTAGCGCGCCCCCGCGCGGCGCGTCCACCACGGCGTCGACCCAGGGCCGGGACACGGCCACGCTCGTGTCGCCGCTGCCGCCGTCGGCCAGCACCAGCTCGACGCCGCGCGCGCGCAAGGGCTGCAGGGCCCGCAATGTGGCCTCGATGCTTGCGGCCTCGTTCAGCGTCGGGATCACGATCGACAGGGCGGGCTTCATCGCGGGTCGCGAACGTCGTTAAGCGCCCAGTCGTAGTCGGTGAAGGCGATGTCCAGGCCGCCCGCGCGGATTCGTTCGCGGTCGGCAGGCGCGTCGGCCAGCTGATCGGCGTAGCGCGCGGCAAACGCCGGCAGCGACGCGATGCCGCGGTGCCCGAGCCGGAAGTCCTCGCCGTACCAGTCGAAGATCTTCGAGAGCTCGAGCCGCCCGCGCTGCGCGTTGTAGCGGTTGCGCGTGCGGTCGCTCATGAAGCGCAGCGTCTGCTCATCCATCTGCGCGTCGAGCCGCGCCGCGACGAACGCCTCCTCGCGCAGCGCCGGGCAGCCGATGCTGGCGCAGTTGACGGCGAAGTGCACTCGCGGGTCGTCGTAGTCTCCGCGCTTGCGCAGCATCGCGTGCTCGATCTCGTCGAGCGAGACCTTGGTGCCCAGCAGCGTGATCCATTTCGGCCTCCAGGGGCTGCTGAGCAGGCTGCCCAGGTCCTTGATCGACTTCAGGTCCGGGTAGCGGGTGAGGATGAGCTCGACCGTGAAGGCGTTGTAGGCGTTGATGAGGAAGGCCTGGCGCTCGGCCTTCGGCCAGCCGGCGAAGGCCGAGCGTGTCACGGCCGAGAGGCTGTCGAGGTAGGCCTTCAGGGCCGCGCGGTCGGCCTTGAAGCCGGCGTAGGCCACCTGCGTGGCCTGGCCGCTGCGCATGAGCCGGACGTGCTGGCGCAGCAGGGCCGTCCAGGCCGCGTGGTTGTGGTCGAAGCCGAGGGACTGCGCACGGGCGGCCGATGGCGGCCGCGATACCACCGCGGAAACAGCTGCGGCCAACGTGAAGGCCAGCAGCTGGCGTCGGGTCAATGTCGTCATGTCCGCTCCCACGAGTGATACCGGCCCACCCATCGCAGCAGCTTCTGCGGCGCATGGGCGCGCTTCCACTCGCCGGCCGCGTACTTGTTCGCTTCGGCCAGCGTGGGGTAGGTGTGGATGGTGCCGAGGATCTTGTTCAGCCCCAGGCCGTGCTTCATGGCCAGCACGTACTCGACCAGCAGGTCACCGGCGTGCTCGCCGACGATGGTCACGCCCAGGATCTTGTCCTTGCCCGGCACGGTGAGCACCTTGACGAAGCCGTGCGCGGTGCCATCGGCGATGGCGCGGTCGAGGTCGTCGATGCCGTACTTTGTCACCTCGTAGGGCACGCCCTGCTCCTTGGCCTCCGCTTCGCTCAGGCCCACGCGCGCCACCTCTGGGTCGGTGAAGGTGGCCCAGGGGATCACGCGGTAGTCGGCCTTGAACTTGCGGAAGCGCCCGAACAGTGCGTTCACTGCCGCATACCAGGCCTGGTGCGCAGCCGTGTGCGTGAACTGGAACGGGCCCGCCACGTCGCCCACGGCGTAGATGTTCGGGTACAGCGTCTGCAGGCAGGCGTTGGTCTCGATGGTCTTGCGCGGCGTGAGCGGGATGCCAAGTTCCTCCAGGCCGTAGCCGGTGACGCGCGGAATGCGTCCCACGGCGCACAGCAGCTCGTCGAAGAGGATCACCATCTCGGCACCACCCGACCTGGCGACGAGCCGCTTCTCGCCGCCGACGACCTCAACCCTCACGGCCTGGTGCCCGGTGAGCACTTTCACACCGTCGGCCCGCAACGAGGCGGCCACGAGTTCCGAGACCTCCGGGTCCTCGCGCACCATGACGCGCGGCGCCATCTCCACCTGCGTGACCGCACTGCCCAGGCGCGCGAAGCTCTGGGCCAGTTCGCTGCCGATCGGCCCGCCACCCAGTACCACCAGGCGCTTCGGAAGCTCGGTCAGGCCCCACACGGTGTCGCTGGTCCGGTATCCGGCTTCCTTCAGCCCCGGGATCGGCGGCACGAAGGGGCTGGCGCCGGCGGCGATGACGATGTTCTTCGTCGTCAGCGTCTGCGACGTGCCATCGGCCCGCGTCACGTCCACGGTCCACGGGCTGATGAGGCGGGCATGGCCCTGCAGCACCTCCACGCCAAGGCCGGTGTAGCGCTCGACCGAGTCGTGCGGCTCGATGTCGGCGATCACGCGGTGCACGCGCCGCATCACGGCCGCGAAGTCCACCCGCCCGGCGGCGTCGGCCACGCCGAGCTCGTGCGCCTTCTTCAGCTGCCGCGCCATCCTGGCCGAGCGGATCAGCGCCTTGCTCGGGATACAGCCGAAGTTCAGGCAGTCGCCGCCCATCCTGTGGCCTTCGATCAGCGTCACCTTGGCCTTGACGGCCGCGGCGATGTAGGCCGTGACCAGCCCGCCGGCACCGGCGCCGATGACGACGAGGTTGCGGTCGAAGGTACGCGGCTTCGTCCACTTCGCATAGACCTTGCGCCGCTCAAGCCAGGCCACCCCAGCCTTGGCCAACAGCGGAAACAGTCCCAGCAGCATGAAGCTGCCCAGCAGCCCCGGCGAGAGGATATCCCCCGGCGACTGGATGGCCGCCAGCTGCGTACCGGCGTTCACGTACACGGCCGTGCCGGCCAGCATGCCGAACTGGCTGACGAGGTAGAACCGGCCCGCGCCCATTGGCGTCAGGCCCATCAGCAGGTTGATCAGCCAGAACGGGAACACCGGCACCAGCCGCAGCGTCAGCAGGTAGAAGGTGCCGTCCTTCGCGACGCCCTCGTTGATCGGCGCCAGGCTCTTGCCGAAGCGCGCCTGGATGCTGTCGCGCAGCAGGTAGCGCGCGGCCAGGAAGGCCAGCAGCGCACCCAGGCTGGACGCGAAGCTCACCAGGAGCAGGCCCCAGCCCAGACCGAACATCGCACCGGCGACCAGCGTGAGGATCAGCGCACCCGGAATCGACAGCGCCGCCGCCGCTACATAGACGGCAAAGAACACCACCGCCGTGGCCAGCGGTGCGCTCAGCACGTGTGCTTGCAAGGCGTAGCGGCTGGCCTTGAGGTTGTCCAGCGTCAGCCGCTCGGGCAGGCCGAACTGCTGCCAGGCCCACAGGCCCACCATCGCCACAGTCGCTGCACCGGCCCACAGCAGAGTCTTGGACGGGCGGGCCATCAACGAACCCGTTCGGTCATGGGCACGACGGCGACGTGCGTAGCCGGCGGTACCGAGGCCTCCAGCGCCCCGCCGCAGCTGCTGCCCTGGCCGGCCATGCAGCCGTAGCAATGGTCGGCGCTGCGGATGTCCGTGCCGGCGAGGTCGTGCTGCAGCAGATCACGCAGGTGGGGGCGTGCTGCCCCGCCCACGCTGGCGCGCAGGCCCAGCATCTGATTGAAGTCGCAGTCGTAGAGAAAGCCCTGCCAGTCGACGCTGAGCAGGCTGCGGCACATCACGGTGTCGAGGTTCTCGGCGCGGTAGCTGTCGCGCAGCAGCTGCATGTAGGCGCCGAACGTACCCTTGCTGACCAGCGTGCTGCCGAAGCGCTGGATCGGCATGTTGGTCAGCGCAAACAGGTGGTCGAAGCGGATGCCGAAGTGCAGCAGCAGCTCGCGCTTGTAGTCGGCCTCCAGCGGCCCCTGCGGTGGCGGCAGCACCGCGCCCTGCGGGTTGTAGACAAGGTTGAGCACGAGGGTGCCGCTTTGGCCGTAACCGAGCGCATTGAGCTGGCGCAGCCCCGCGATGCTGCGCTCGAAGACGCCGCTGCCACGCTGGCGGTCGACGTTGGCCGGCGAGTAGCATGGCAGCGACGCGGTGACTTCCACACTCTGCTCGGCCAGGAATGCCGCCAGGTCTTCCTGCCCTGGCTCGGACAGGATGGTCAGGTTGCAGCGGTCGATGACGCGCACGCCCAGCGCCCGGGCCTGCCGCACGAGATAACGGAAGTGCTCGTTCAGCTCCGGCGCACCACCCGTGAGATCCAGCGTCAAGACCTGGCGCGCACGCAGCACCTCCATCACGAGCGCGACGGTGTCGGCGTCCATCATCTCCGTGCGCTGCGGGCTGGCCGCGACGTGGCAGTGCAGGCAGCTCTGGTTGCACTTGTAGCCCAGGTTGACCTGAAGCGTGTCGAGCGAACGGCGCCGGATCAGCGGGAAGTTTGTGGTGGCGAGCAAGGGCAGTGTGGCGTGCATCGTAGATGGACCGGGGTGGCGGCTTGTGAGTAGTGATGGCGAGTCAATCGATATTCGCTGCCATGCCTGAAGCGGTTACAGCGAACACAACCTCAAGGACCGGCACCGTGCCGACTCCGATCAAACTGACCTGGGCTTTTCGGGACGAATGCTTGTGCTTTCGGTAGAGTTGAACGTCATTCGTCTCTCCGCATCGCCGTTCGCTCGGCCGCAGCGAGCGCTGTAACCATTTGGCTCGCAGTAGCGAAATGATCTCCAATGCCAGTCCCGGTGACCTCGAGTCCGCACTGAAGCCGCTCTGGCTGCGTGCGCAGGCCGGCGACGAGGTGGCGTACCGGCAATCCCTGCTAATGCTTGCCACGCGGCTTCGCGGTTACTTGAGGCGCCGCCTGGCGGGAGTGCCGGACGAGGTGGAGGATCTGGTTCAGGAGACGCTGTTGGCCCTGCATCTGCAACGTGGCACGTACGATCCATCGCTGCCCGTCAGCGCCTGGGCCATCGCCATCGCGCGCCACAAGTTGATGGATCTGTGGCGGCGGCGTGGGCGCCGGGATGACCTGCACGACGTGCTTGACGATGTCGACGAGCAACTGCTGGTTGCCGAGCCTGACGACAGTGGCGCCAAACGCGACCTGGCGGTGCTGCTGAAGAGCCTTCCCGAAGCGCAGCGGCAGGCGATCGTTCTGACGAAAGTGGAGGGACTTTCGGTGGCCGAAGCTGCCTTGCGCGCAGGCGCATCTGAGTCGGCGATCAAGGTGCAAGTGCACCGTGGCCTCAAGCGGCTGGCGGCACTCGTGCGGCGCAGCGGGTCGGATGACGTAGTCATTGACAAACAACCCAAATGAGAACCGAGTCCCTTGTCGACATGCTGGCGCGCAATGCGGGCCCTGCTCCTCGCGCACTGGCGGCAAAGCGTCTATGCCCTGCGATGGCTGCAGGGCTGCTGGCCAGTGGCTGGGCAGCCATCATCTGGTTTGGGCTGATCCCGTGGTCGCTGTTCGGCACGCCCGTACCCTGGACCAAGATGGCCTACGCCAGTGCGCTGGCGGCCGCAGCCGGCTGGTGGGTTGCGCGGCTGTCGCGGCCTGCTGCGTCTGCGGTCCGCCCCAGGAGGGTCGTCATTGCTGTGGTGCTCGCGATGGCGGGCATCGGTCTCGTATCCTGGCTGTCCGAGCCAGCCGACCGCCGCCTCGTTGCCCTGCTGGGGCACTCATGGTGGAGCTGCCCGCCCAGTGTGCTGGCACTGTCCCTGCCGGCACTGGCCGCAGCGCTCTGGGCGGTTCGAGGCTTGGCACCGACGCGTCCCCGGATGGCAGGCTTCGCTGCCGGCTTGCTGGCGGGGTCGGTTGGCGCCTTTGGCTACTCGCTGTCGTGCCCGGAGGCGTCCGCGGCATTCGTCGCCGTCTGGTACTCGCTGGGCATCGCGCTGACCGGCGTCGCCGGTGCCATCCTCGGACCGCGTGTGCTGCGTTGGTAACACTGCGGATGCCGCCGCCCGCAGCATCGTCGGACCGTGCCGCCTGCGTTGAGCTGGGCGGGCGCAGCACGCCAACGGCCGGTTCCGACGTCAGCAGTCGTTCGGTCTCGGGCCTTGACTGACTGCATCCAGTCTGACGCAGGTGCCCGGCTGAACTCGGCCAAGGTCAGCTGATGGCAGGGTCCTGCTTGCCACCTCGCTCGCCCGTGCGGCTGCTGTCCAACGCATTGCGAACATTCAATGCCCGGTAGCCGTGGGCTCCGTGCGAGTCTGGACCGAACGGTTGCCACGAGTGGATCGAAGCTCGGAGAGGCCACCGTTGATGATGCACGTCCATAGATCAACGAGCAGCAAGTTGTCTCATCGCGCAGATCGATTTGACCGACAGCCAGTACGAGACGGCGAAAGAACGGTACGAAGCCGTCAGCGCCTGAATCGCTGAGGGCGAATCGCCATTCCTGAAGGTCGCTTCGCTCTACGCGCAGGGGTCGATCGCAGTGGGTACTGCCAACAAGCCGATCGGGGGCGCCGGATTCGACGTGGACCTCGTTTGCCACATGCCTTCCGTCGGTGCCGGCTCCAATCCCGCTGCGGTCAAGGCTCTGGTCGGCGATCGACTCAAGGCCCACGCCACCTACGCTTCAATGCTCGAAGAGAAGCAGCGCTGCTGGCGGCTGTGCTACGCGAACGAGTTCCACCTCGACATCACACCGTCGATTCCCAATCCGGCATGCGGCAACGGGGGCGAGCTGGTATCCGACAGCGCGCTGTCGGCGTGGAAGCCCACGAACCCAGAGGGATACGCGGCACGGTTCGAGCAGTACGCAGCGTTGCGGCCGAAGCTGACCCTGCGCGAGGCCGCGATTGCGGCGAAGCGCGCTGAGGTGGAGGACTTTCCCGAGCGGGACGTCGAAGACCTCGCGGGGGAGCGCAAGACGCGCCCGCAGCAGCACAACGGGATCAGCCGTTACGGGCCGGCCCGGCGCCCGCAGCGCATCCAGCGGGCGACTGCGCACTGTCTCGATGGCGGCCATCTCGGCAGTATTCGAGGGCGGTTGAGGCCGTCAGCGTCAATCAGTGCCCGCGGGCAGGCCCGATTCGAGGCAGCCGGATCGTGGGCGACAACTCCTGAAGTCCAAGCAGATGGTTCTTCACGCTCCGGATCAGTCGGATGCAGTTGGTGATTAGGTTTTGCCAGGAAGTTAGCGCATGAGATGCCTTCAAGCGCACCGTCCAAGCGGCCCATCCGCATATGATTGGATCCTGTGGTAGTTTTCACCGATGGATTCAAATTCCCGTCACCAGATCCTCAAGCGCCTGCAGACAGGTCTTGCCCGGGGTGCGCCGTTCGACCTGAGCACCCTGGCACGGGTCGGCGTGTCTGCCCCCCTGGCTGCGCGCTACGCCGAAAGCGGCTGGCTCGTGCGCCTGGCACAGGGCGTGTACGCCTTCCCGAAGGACGATTTCGGGGTGTACGGCGCACTGATGTTCCTGCAACAGCGCGT
>CANGUQ010000057.1 GCA_947456915.1 Betaproteobacteria bacterium | reverse complement strand
GACAGCCTTCGGCGATCGCGGAGTCTCGGTCGATCAGTCTCCTTCAATGAGGCCACGGCACGAAGCCGTGGAAGACCAGCCGGTGCAACCCCAGGCCGGTCAGTGGTTCTGCCCTTCAATGAGGCCACGGCACGAAGCCGTGGAAGACCTGCGCCTGCGCAAGCGTGTACCGGTGATCGCCGCCAGCCTTCAATGAGGCCACGGCACGAAGCCGTGGAAGACTCGGCGAGAGTAGAATCGCGGATGTAAACGAGTTTGTCCTTCAATGAGGCCACGGCACGAAGCCGTGGAAGACCAAGTACGGACGCGATTCCTTGTCCGGACGTTTATTCGCCTTCAATGAGGCCACGGCACGAAGCCGTGGAAGACATACGAATTCGGCGGCGGCGTGCCAGTGATGTCCTTCCTTCAATGAGGCCACGGCACGAAGCCGTGGAAGACTCGGGTATCCACCCGCGTGACCAATTGGTGCTGGTGATCCTTCAATGAGGCCACGGCACGAAGCCGTGGAAGACCTTCTGGCCGGTGCGCATCCCGCGCGAGATCGACATCCTTCACTGAGGCCACGGCACGAAGCCGTGGAAGACAGCCAGCGCTGCGTCCCAAGTATGACGCAGAACTCGCGCCGGGAATGCGAGCGCTCTTGCGATAAGGCGCCAGGAGGCGCGCAACGCGGCCGCTATTGCACGCCTCTGGCCAACATTCATCCGTATTTTCAAAGAACTGGCGAGTGCGAGCGCTGGTGAGGGGCAACTGCATCACTGCAGCGCTCGCACGCGAGCGGCAGCCGATCCGCTGATGTCTCCGCGCTCGCGCGTGCGATCGCCCCACTGCTGCCCGCAAGGCCGAAGCTACACGACGATTGCCTCGCGCGGGATCGGCTCGAACGTCTTTCCGAGGCTGACTACCCGGGGCCTCACATCCGCAGCAGGCCCAAGGTCGATCAGTACCAGATGGTCCTCGTTGTTCTTTATGACCCCGTCGAGCAGCGCGACGAGCTCAGCATGGCGCCGGCGGGTGAGCCGGCACTGGAACACCGACAACTGCAGCCACTGCCCGTAGCCCTTCATCAGCTTGAATACCCGCCGCCATCGCTTCTCGTCGCGAATGTCGTAAGTGACCACGTACACGCGCTCTTCCATGGCCGTCGCTTCGGTCAGCGCGTGACGAAATTCGGATAGTCGTCGAGTTCTCCCATCAGATGCCGGCCGAGCAACCGGGCCTGCAGTTCGATCAGGCGGCGGTAACTCAACGTGTACCCGAACACCGGATGCGTGACTTCGTGTCCCAGCCTGCGCTCGAACGTCTGAATGAAACGTCTGCGGCCATCCCCATCGAGGGCAACGCTCCCGGCGGCTACGATGAAATCGCCCGGTCGCACCTCGCCATTGTTGATTGCCTGGATCACTGCGGAATCGGCAAGCAGCGGCCGGAACGGCTCCATCAGATCGAGCGAGAGCGCCGGACGCCCGTACCGCGGCTGGTGGTAGTAGCCTCGGTAAGGATCGAATCCCACGGCCGCCAGAGTGACCGTGAATGTTCGCACGAGCAGCGCGTAGGCGAAAGACAGCAGTGCGTTTACAGGATCGGCAGGCGGGCGCCGGCTGCGGCGAGCGAAGTCGAAAGCCAGCTCGGGCTGCCCCTCCACGGATGACAACATCTGCCGGAACTCGCCGAAGTAACGCGCTGCTGCATTGCCTTCAACGCCCAGAAGCTCCGGCAGGCCGCGCGCACGGCGCGCAGCGTCGATATCCTGCCGAAAACCGGCGAGCAGCGGCTCGGGCATCGTGCCGCCCTTCCAGTTCCTGCGAAGCAGCGTTCGCTGATTCTGGATCTTGGCCACGACCAGCCCCCGGGCGAGCCGCAGGCAGTGTCCTCCATCGAAGCTTGCACGATACTGCGCGGTCCGCAGCTCGACATTCTTGTGACCGGTACCCACGGTGTGCCCGAAGAACCAGCCACCGTAGCTGTGCCAAGAGATCGGGATCTCCCGCTCCATCAGCGTTTGTAACGCCGGTGTGGTCACGTATACGTTGCCGTGCAGCGCGAGCTGCGAGACCTCGGCGAGCCGCACGGTCTGCACCTTCACATCGTCGACCGACACCTCGAGTGTTTCATCCTTTTTGGCGACCTTGGCGGAACGCGCCTGGACGTAGAGGGGAAGCGCGTCGTCCATTCCGACCGACAACGGTCGCGGCGGAGTCTCCATCCTGCGCATGAAATTCACTTCGTCAGGCAGGCAGATCCCCACCAGCGAGCAGCGGGGACACTTGGGGCTGTCGACGAGCGGCGGCGGAATCCGCCCCCCGGCAGCGATGAGCCGAAGACCGTCGATCGAGTCGCGCGTGAGGCAACGCAGCTCCGTGTCGAACGGCACCGAAACACGCTCGCGGCTCGCGACGAAGTACAGGACACCATGGTCGCACCGGTAGCCGTGTTCCTCGAGGATCATCGCCTGCGCGCACAGCTGCACGCGCTCGGGGTCGTAGGCCCCGCGCGCCACGTGTGGGCGCTTGCCGCGCTTGTAGTCCACGGGGATCACACCGCCATCGCCGTCGCCCTCGATCAGGTCGAGCTTCGCGATCAGGCCAAGCCGGTTCGACGACAGCGTGATCGAGCGGGCATGGATACGCTCGGCAGCCTCGGCCTCATCGGGCGTCGGCAGCGTACCGCCCGGACGGTCGACCCGGCGGTGCGCGTGGCGGCCTTCTACCGTGTCTGCCGACTCTGCCCACTCACCCTGGACCCATTCGAGGTAGGCGAGCCGCGGGCAATAGGCGTGCTCATTGAGCATGCGCACAGGAAGCAGCGGCAGATCGGCCGAGTCCTGCGGATAGGGGAGAGGCAGGTCGGGTTGCGCGGGCACACCGGCCGTAGTCATGGTCGCAACTCGTAGCGCGCGGACAGTTCCGCTCGGTCGCGCGTAAAGACCGCGACGCCGTTCACGCAGGGTATCGCTCGTCCAGGCGCATCCCGCCGGGAACCACGCACGAACCAACGACGCCTTATCATGTCAGCCGATCAGGCGTCCATGGTGGCAAAAAGCCCCAGCCCGGAGAATCGGCCGCGGCCTATGCAAAGCGGTCCCGCAACCCTGACGGGCCATGTGAGCTTGACGTGCAGCCTGGGCGCCTTTGTGAGGTGCCTGGGCACGGCATACCGCGAAGCTGGGTCGACCCCAGCGAAAAAACCGGTCTCACGCGTCTCGATCCGAGCCGTAAAGGCCAACTGGTCCCCGAGCCCGGCCTGGCGGATCGCTTTGCGCACCAGCGCCTCACGGCGCTTCAGGAGGCGCTCGAGCAAAGAGCGCTGCTCGTCTGCGCGGGGCAGCTTCCGGAGTTTCTCGCGAAGCCCGCCCGGATCGTCGTAGCCGGGAAGCACCAACGGACTTACCGTCGCCCAAACCGCCGACTCCCCCGTGTAGCGCCTGAGCACACGGTCGTCGGGCGTGGTCGCGGCCAGCACGGCCTGCACTTCGCCAGTACCCTCGTCAATGAGATCCATACCACCCAGAGCGCGTGCAGCCCACGCGCTGTCACGACCCAGTGTATCGGTCGAGAAGATCACAACGCGCCGCACGGCGCCGACTTTCTCGGCACCCGGGCCGCGTGGTTCGATACTGGGCACTGGTACGAGCAGCATTCGTGCTTCATCGCCATCGCCATGGCCGAGCACGGTAGCGTGCACACGCGCTTCATCCCAGCCGGCTCGTTCTGCAGCCATGCGGACCGCGTGGCGCAGCATCCCGGCCACAGCCATGCCGCGCCGCGCGGCGTCGAAGGCGCGAAGCCGGTCAGCCTGGACATGCATCAGCGTGAATGCGGCGACGTCGACAGTTCGTGGCTGGTCCGCCTGCCCGTACGCGACGGTCCTGAACGCGGACAGTGAAGCTGGCGGGCGGAGCGTCGGTTCAGCAAGGCTGGTACGCGCGAGAAACGCTTCGTGCCGCCGAATCAGGTCGTCGAGCGTTCCGTTCGTCGGTACGCGTAGTTTCCTGTGTCCGTCTAACCGCGCCGTCCAAACAGGCGCTGATGACGACAGCCTGCCGAGTTCGACCACATCGATGACCACGCCGTTGCCAACGACCAGATCGACACCCCAGCCGAGAGCAACGACACTGCGCGTAGCTGAAACAAGTGCAGCGGCGAATGACGCATCACCTTCGAGCGGCCACATGTAATGAACCACCGCGTCCTCCGGCAGACGCTGCGGGCGCACGTTCTTCATGGTACGGTGCTCGGCTGCGTTTGCTTCGATCCCACGGGACCACTTCCGAGCGACGAGGTCCATCGAGTTGTGCGGCACCGACAGGCGATACCCGCGCCCACTCGGCGTGGCCTCGGGAGCGATGACGGTCGGCGGATCGCGTTGTTCGAGCCAATTCAGCGCGTCCCGCGTCGCGTCGAGCGTACCCGCGCGGGCCGCCGCCGCTACGACAGCCTGAAATACCCGCAACGGCGACGGCGGCCACTCGGGCACGCCTTCGTCTCCCCGCCCGTGAAATCTCGGCGCAAGGAAACGGAATGACAAGACCAGATGTCGAGTCATGTGGTCGCTGCCTTCTTCGTAGTCTTCTTGTTCTTGCCGTCGCCGGTGGTATCCCCCTTCGCAGCCTCCTTGTCGAAGTTGACCGCTCGACTCTCGCCGACCCCAAAGGCTTCGGCTGCTCGCTTCGCGAACGCGAGCGCGTCGCCGTGGGTCAGGCTGGAGCTTTCGCGTCGTCCGTCCGGGAACACGAGCCGGGTCTCAGGCTTTCGCGCTTCATCAATAACGAGATTGCAGCCCTGGCGAAGAAACCCGACCGCGGGTCGGGTGAATGCCACGAGCGCCAGACCGAGCAGGTAGGCGCGCAACTTCGCCGTTTCGTCTGGCGTTTGCCCGCGAAGCAATCGCAACGCGGCGAGGTGCAGCGTGACATCGCGGCGTATGTCACCCCTTGCTATCACGCCCCCGTGTGTTCCGGACGCTGGCACGTGCCGGAAGCCGCGCTCCGAGTACGCGTTGAGTGCGGTCTTGTCCTCGGTCTTTTCAAGCAGGCCTTCCTCGACGTAGTCGACCGCGGGGTTGTACTGCGCCGAGCGCGTTAGCTTCGCCACGTTGAAAGCATGGATCGTAGCCGCCAGCAAACGGGGCGCCTTTGCCTGCGTGTCGCGGGAGTCCCACACGCCGAAGACCAGCGAAGTGGGTGCGAGCCTCGCGAGCGGCACGGCGTCGCCCTGCTTCAGGGACTTGAACGCGGTTTGCAAGCCACTCTTGAGCTCGCTGCAGCGAACGATGGCGTCGGCTGCGCGGTGCCCAGCGTCGAGGATACTGACCGTCTTGTTCCCCGCAATCACGACAAGTTGCGGGACGAGCGCCGCGTACTCGCTGGAAGCGAACATGGGTTCTATCCTGTTGGCCTGCGAGCCGACCGAGTCGACGAGGCACACGTTCTCGCCGGCGCCGAGGTCATTGATGTTGTACCCGCCTGGAAAGTCCCGCGAGTTCTCCGCAGCCGCGAAGGTAGGCGGAAACAGGATTCCGTCCCTGCCTTCGACTGGTGTGAGGTACTCGCGAAGCACCAGGGCGGCTGGGGCGTCGGCGGAGTCGTCGAGCCACGCCTCGATTTTCAGTTCACTCATGTCTATCTCCGTTCACGGGAATCGCGGGTGAAAAAGCCTTGTCCTTGCGCTGGTCGGTGCGAAACGTGCTCTCGAACTGGAACAGGGGGCCGTCATCGCGTAGCGCGTCTCCGGCGACGAGCGCGGCAAGGGTCACAGGCAGGGCCGCGCGCCATGCCCGGTACCGGTAAACGCGGAGCTTGACGCTAGCGAGGCGAAAGCGCTGGAGTCCGATCAACGTGAAGAACTCGGTGGCGCTGAAGGCGACGGTCTCCAGCGACAGCGCGTCGGCGGAGAAGCCGGTGTCAAGCGGAAGTGCGGTGGCGCCCCTTCGGCCATCGAAGTAGAAGGGCTCGACCTTATTGCCGTCAGCCCCGACTACGACGTGACCGTCATCGAAGAACCCGTTGGAGAGGGTGCTGGGAAGATCCTGCTGCAGCGACATGGCGATGCGCTGAACAGACATGCGGCCCGCCCACGTCTTGAGGCTGCGCTCGCTTTTCCACCAGTCGAGCCGCAGATCGAAGGGCCCAGCGAGGCGCAGAGCGGAAGAAGTTTCGTTTTCCGGTTCGAGCACCTCGATCGATGCTTGGGCCGCGGCGGTGACGAGTGTGTTTCTGTCTCCGTCGGACACGACGAACGACGAGCCGTCGAAGTGTGCGGTTGCACCCGGCCACAAGCGTTGCGCGAGTTCAAACACCCCGCAGCAGCCGAGGAAGTGTCCTGGGTTGGTGAGATCGACGTCAAGACGGATCATTCTGAGTCTTCGTCTTCGGATGCAAGCGCGTCAGCTGCGCGCAGAATCGACTCGAGCCAGGCGAGCCCCCAGCGACCGTAACGCCGTTGCAGCCGATCGAACCGGAGAGGCACTTCGCTGACCAAGGCTTCCACGACGATGTCCGACAGTTCGGGGTCGTAACTTTCCGCGAGCGGGAAATGGGGGCGGGCGCGGCCGTGGTGTGCGGCGACGACGTGCAAGGCGAGATCCTTCGACTCGTCATCAAGGTCTCGAAAGTCGCCGTCGTGGAGCGATCCCAACTCGTGGCGGTAGTGACCCAGCACCGAAGGCTGCATCGGACCTTTTGCGAGAGGTGGCCCCATGAAACGTTTGATGGAGCGCTGCCAGACACGTCGTTTCTTTCCGAGGTCATGCTCGCGGCCAGCACGAGCGAGCGCTTCGCACACTTCGGCGGGCAAGTTCAGCCGCTCGGCGAGGCGAGCAGCCCACTTCTCCGTGCGCTGAAGATGGACATCGAGCAAAAGTTCCTTCGAGCTGGTGAACGAGCCATCGTCGTCCGCGCGCGCCGAGGGTGCGTACAAGTGCCACCAGAGAACAACGTCGTCCTCGTCGGTACTTCGCCTTACCGATCGAACGAGCCGCATTCCGGATGGCGGGTCAGGGTCTTCCTCGACCTCGTGCACCATCCGCTCGCCCAGCATCGGCCCCAGGTCGTAGGCAACAGTTGGGTCGAACTCGGCGCTGCCGTCGAGCAGCCCTTTGCTCAAGCCCCCGATACCGGGCGCAAGTACGACCGTGGCTTGATCGAGAGTGGGGTTACGCTTGGCGTCGTAGTCGCGGACAAGAGCGTCGAGCGTGGTGATCTCGGCAGGCCGATCGCTTCTGATGAGCCACACGGGCTGGCGACCCGCGCTGTCTCTGTCTGCCCGCGCTTCAAGGTGCTGCAGGACGCGCGATGTAATGTCGCTCAGCACCTCGCGGCTGCGCAACGGGTAGTCGGCCAGGAAGTCGTCGAGCGTGTCGCGGCCGAGGTGCTCGCTGGTGAGCCACTCGACTTCTGCGCGCCATGCAACGCTCGTTCGGGGGACTTCCCACGCAGCCTTGCCATGCAGCCACTCGTCCACCGGGGGTCGACCGGGCAGCGAGCCCTTGACGGTGGTGTACGACCATCGGTCGAAAAGCAGTCCGTCGACATGGTGGATCTGGGGGAGCGGGGTCGAAGCGGCCTCGCGCGCGTCGCGAGCCAGTGCGCGCAGCGCTGCGGGCGACGCGTCGCGGCGCAGGTCGCTGCGCAGCGGTAGCTCACCGAGTAGCGCCCGAGTGAGGAATCGGGCGTACTGGTAGACATCCTTCCGCTTGGCAGGGCTGTCGTCGTCTGATTCGCTGTCGCCGCCGTCATTGTCGCCCACAGCCTTCGATCCCGGCGGGGGATCGATCTTCTCGCAGTACACGTGTACCTCGGCGTCACCCTCGCCGTACCGGTTGACGCGTCCAAGGCGTTGAGCGAGAGCGTCGAACGGCGGGAGATCGGTCACGAGATGATCTGCGGAAAGGTCAATTCCGACCTCTCCAGCCGACGTGGCGACGAGGAATACGGTGCCGTCTTGCAGGGCGAGGCCTTCGGGTGGCCTGGGAAGGAAGCGAGCGAAAACCGGGTGCGTCACGAGCTGGTCCCGCTCGGCACCACGCATCGTTCCAGTCAGCGTGGCGACGCCTTGGGGCTTGTGTTTGCGGAGCAATTGCGCGCACTTTTCTGCGTGGGCCACGGAGGAGAGGAACACGACGACCTTTCCCTCCAGCTCGGCGGCTTTGGCGGCCATAAGTCCGGGCAGATCGTTCTTTTCTTCCGCAAGGTGCAGCTGCAGCCCCTTCCTCGCGGACAACCGCTGATTGACGATCGCGTCACCAAGATCGTCCGAACCGAGTGTGAAATCGGGGGTGACGCGACCCGTCGCAGACAGCGCCAGCACGCGGAGTGGGCGAGGTTCTCCGCGATGCTGCTGCTCGGCGGCGACGGCGCCGAGCAACGACTGAAACGCAGGCTCAAGATGAGCCTCATCGTGCACCAGAAGCGCATCGTGTCCTAGGAATCCGGCGTGCAGCGGCTTGCTGCGGAACCCGCAGCCGTAGCCGCTGAACAGCAACCGGCTGCCGATCATGTCCACGGTGCCCACGATGATGGATGGCCGAGATGGATCCCGCCGCCAACCGCCGTTGTCGGCGAATTGGCCGCGCAGCGTGCTGACAACCACGGGTTGATCGGCCCTCACTGCAGCCATTGAATCCAGGGCATCACGAAGCGGGCTCGCTGCGGGCGTTACGAGTCGCTTGCACAGTCGCTCCGCCTCCACCGTCGCTTGATCGACGACCGTTCGCCGGTTAACCACGTAAACGAGTCGCCTGGGAAGCTTGGGGTTACAAGCGAGCGCAATCAACCAGATGGGGATGACGCTTGTCTTGCCGAGTCCTGTCGGCAGATCGCAAGCTGCGGGAACACTGTTGGAGACGAACCGCTCGTACAGCGCACGCTGCCACGGGAAAGGCCGATTGCCGCTTAGCAACACGAAATCTTCGTCAAAGGGCATTTATTGACTCCTTTGGTACGGTGTGCACGAGCGGGGCGTTGCCATCAATGCCGTACCCTGAATCGCGGTAACGCGGGCGGTCGCACCGATCGGCTGAGTCTCGCCCAAGCGACGCGTATCCCGTACGGGTCCTATGGCTTTCCGTCACCGCCAAACGGCGCCAGCAGAGCGCTCATCGCCCAATCGGGTCAAGCAGGCGCAGCGTTGAAAGCGGGATCGATTCGATGTGTCCATCAGCACACCATGCGGAACGTCGATCTGTTCATCGTCGCACCCCGGTGGCTCATTACGTGCGCCCGCCGCGGTGAAGCGCTGCCGCCGTGCACAGCCCATCCCAGACTTCCGTGCGCCCCGCCACCTCACCTGCCACGCCCACCCAGATACACCCCCACCGCCGCCTCCAGCCGCCCCACCACCTCCGCCCGCAGCGCCTGCGGCTCCACCACCTCGACGTCGGCGCCGTAGCGCAGGATGTCCATCACCAGCTCGGTCGGGTTGTCGTAGGGCACGCGCAGTTCGTAGCCGCCGCCCTCCAGCCAGCGGCCCTGCTGGTGCGGGTGCCAGTGCTCGGCGGCCACCCAGCGCGCTCTGAACGCGCTGAAGCGCAGCACCGCTTCGGCCTGCGGGCGGCCGCTGAAGATGCCGTAGCTCGCGCCCAGTTCGTCGTCGAGGGCGCCGTCGTCGATGTCGCGCGCGCGGCGGGCGAGCACGCGGGCGCGGCGCACGCTGTCGAGCGAGAACGTGCGCAGGGCGCGGCTGGCGTGGCACCAGGCATCCAGATACCAGTTGTCGCGGTAGTGGACGAGCCGCTGCGGCGAGACTTCGCGCAGCGTCTCCTCGTCGCTCGCGCGGCTCCAGTAGCGCAGCTGCACGCGCTGGCGGCGCATCAGCGCCTCGGCCACCTGTGCGAAGGCGGGGCCGGTGCCGCGTCCGGCCATGCGCAGGATGCGCACGCGCCGCATCGCTTCGCCGGCGCCGAGCTGCTCGGCCTGCAGCAGGCGGTCGATCTTGCTCGCCATCGGGCGCAGCGTGTCGGCGAGCAGCCCGGGCTCGGCTTCGGCGAGCAGCAGCTGCGCCGAGCGCAGCGCGTGCAGCTCGGCGGCGTTGAACCACACGCCCGGCAGCTGGAACGCGGCACCGGGCCGGTAGCGGTAGCCGTTGGCGTCGCGGTCGTACTCGATCGGTGCACCGTAGCCGCGCAGCAGTTCGATCACGCGGGTGACGGTGGCCTTGCCGCACTCGAGCCGCTGCTCGAGCTGTCTGCGGGTGACCGGAACGCGGGCGCCGTCGAGCGCCTGGTGCAGCGCATAGATGCGGTGAAACCGGTCCAACGGTCGATCTCTCCCCCGGGCGATCGGATCGCGATGCGCTGCCATCCGACTTTCATCTGATGGGAACTATCGGCGAGGCGCGGCGTGGCGTCAACCTGCGCGTGCAGATGCACGGGTCGCCTGTCGTTTTTGCGACAGTGGCAGTGTCACGACGGTTGTTGCGGCTGCGACCGGGATCACTGCGACCGGGATCACTGCGCCACGGGGTGTTGCGACCGGCGTGGGTGCGACCGGCGTGGGTGCGACCGGCGTGGGTGCGACCGGCGGGTGGTCGACCGGCGGGAGGTCGGCCGGCCCCGGGGCGACGTCACCCGTGCCCGATCATCGCGCCCGGCTGAACGGCAGCAGCTCGAGCACCGCAGCCCGCGCGCCTACCCCAGCACGAACGCCTCGTGGATCGACGACTGGATCGAGCCGCCGACGATCGGCCCGCCGCCGGCCACGTACAGCGTGTCGCCGATCGCCACCGCGCCCAGCCCGTGACGCGGCGTCATCATCGGGGCGTGCGACTCCCAGCGGTCGGCCTTGAAGTCGTAGCTCTCGTTCTGGCCGAACACGCGGCGCGTGCCTTCGCCGCCCACTGCGTAGAGCCTGCCGCCGATGATGCCCACGCCGTGGCCGCTGCGCGGGGTGGGCAGCGGTGCGCGCTCGCTCCAGCGGTCGGTCTTCGGGTCGTAGACGTGGTGGATGCCGGTGTTGAAGTGGAAGGTGTCCAGACGCCCGCCGATGCAGTGGATGCGCCCTTCCCACACGCAGTGGCCGATGTGGTCGCGCTGGTTGGGCATCGGTGCGGCGTTCTCCCAGCGGTCGGTCTTCGGGTCGTACACCTCGTGCCAGTCGATCGAGCGCGAGTCGCGCCCGGCGATCGCGTGCACGCGCCCGTTGAGCACCTCGACCGCGATCGCCCCGCGCGGGCGCGACAGCGGCGCGATGCGTCGCCACTCGTTGCCGTTCGCGTCCCAGACGAAGTTCTGCGAGTGCGGCGCGCGGTTCTGCTCGAAGAAGCCGCCGATCGCGTAGATGAAGCGGTCGTCCATCGTCGCGATGCCGATGTGATTGGCGCCGAAGGGAATCGCCGCTGCGTTCTCCCAGCGGTTGGTCTTCGGGTCGTAGACGTGGTGGTAGTTGCGGTCCACGCGCTGCAGGCCGTAGCCGCCCACCACGTGCATCTTGCCGCGGCACACGGTGGCCCACGCCATCTCGCTGCGCGGCAGCGGCAGGTTCGCACGGGTGAACCAGCGGCCTTGCTGGGCGGCGGCCGGGGCGGAACTCGCGGTGAAGCGCAGCTCGGCGGCGGCGGCCGGCAGGTCCTTGATGTTCGGGTCGAACAGGTGCGAGTACGGGCTGTCGTGGTGCGGGATCAGGTCCGCACCCTTCTTCGCGTCGTGGCCGGCGTGCTGGGCGTGCGCGAGCGGGGCGGTGGCCACACCCGCAGCGAGCGAGGTGACGAAACGGCGGCGGGTGATCGGCATGGCGCGGGCTCCTCGGATCGGGGCCCGCATTCTAGCCACAGGGACGGCGCAGCGGCGTCAGCAACGGGCGGGGACGCGCGGGCGCCGTGATACGCTTTCCACTGCGCGGGGCGCGTCATCGCGCGGGATCTGCGCGGCGCGCGGCCGCATCGGCCCGCTTGCCCTGCCGATGCACGGGCCTGCTCGCCCGTGCGGCCGCGCGCGCCTGCGTCGTGCCCCGTTCATCTCCTCCGCGCGGACCGCCGCGGCCCGGCTTCTGCGTGGCCCTGCGCCAGACCGAGCCCGCGCTACGCCGCCTCTCGTTGCAGCCGCCGATGGCATCGATCGCACCGCATCGTATCCGCACCGCGCTTGCGCTGCTGCTCGCGCTGATCGCGGGCAGCTGCGCCCAGCGCGAGCCCCCGCGGCTGCCCGCGCCGGAGGTACCTGTTGCGGTCGACACCCCGTGGCCGGTGGTGATCTCGCACGTGAAGGCGTTCGGCTACCGGCTCGGCTTTCGCAGCACCGACAGCTTCATGCGCTTCGACGCCGATCTGGAGAGCTTCCCGCACTGCGGGCGTGCACCGCTGCGCGTGCTGCCGTGGTCGTACGAAGATCCGGTGGTCGAGTGGCAGCAGGTGGCCACCGAGGCGCAGTGCCGCGCGAGTGCGGCCCCCGGCCTCGAGATCTACTACGGCGAGTCGGAGGCGCTGGGCGAGATGGCGACGCCGGTCACGCCGTCGATGCTCGCCGCCGGCATCGGTCGCATGGTGTATCTGGTCGTACACGAGGACTGCCACGACCAGTTCGATCTGCCCTACGGCGTGGAGGAACCGCTGTGCGAGGTGCTGAGCTACCGCGCGATGCTGGCGCTGGCCGCCGCGCCCGGACCGTTCACCCGGGCCGAGCGCGAGGCGATCGCGAGCTACGCGCGCGAGCGCATCGCGCTGATGCCGGTGCTGGTGCGCTACTACGAGGCTGCGGCCGCGCTGCACGCCCGGCACGCGCGCGGCGAGCTCACCGAGGCCGTGCTGCTGAGCGAGCGCGCCGGTGTGTTCGCTCGCGCCGACGCCGCGCTCGGTCTGCCTGCGGGCAGCCTGGGCAGCATCGCCATCGCCAACCGGATGACCTATGCGCGGCACTTCGCGCAGATCGAGCGCCTGCTCGATCGGCTCGGCGGCGACCTCGGCCGGCTGGTGACGCTGTTCAGACTCGTCGACGAGGTGATGGCCGAGGCCGGTG
>CANGUQ010000056.1 GCA_947456915.1 Betaproteobacteria bacterium | reverse complement strand
TCGGTCGTCCTGAACACCGGCAGCCAGCTCTGCGGCAGCCGGTCGCCGTCGGGGGTGGCCAGCCACAGCCGGAACAGCAGGCGCTTTTTTTCCGGTTCGTCGTGGTCGATGAAGTTCGTGCGCGAATGCAGCGTGACGTGGCTGTTGAGCAGCTGCAGGTCGCCGGGCTCGAGATACATCGTGTAGGCGAGATCGGCGCGGCGCACCAGCGCATCGAAGGCCTCGAGCGCCGCCTGGTGGGCGGCGCCCAGCCGGGGGACGCCGTCCATCTTCTGCGCCGACTGCACGCGGTTGCGGTTCCACTTGCTGAACAGCAGCCCGCCCTGCGTATCGAACACCGGATGCGGATACGAGGGCTCTTCGTCGGGCGCCTGTTCGCCCTGGCGGCTGAAGTGGATCGGCTCGTGCAGCAGCGGCAGCAGCGCCGGTTGCTCGATCGCCATGCGCTCGTGCGCGGTGACCGTGCTGCTGACGATGCTCATCCCGCCCGACTTCGCCTGATTGCAGCAGGCGAGCCCGACGAAATCGGTGGAATCGGTGTGGAAGTCGAGTTCCGCGTTCGAGGAATAGCCGCGCCCGGTACTCGTGCGGTAATTGGTGCCTTCGTCGCGCACGGCGGACAGGTAGTGCGTCGCCTTGCCCTGGGGACGGCCCACTCCCAGGTGCAGGCCGATGGCCCAGGTGAGCACCTCGAACTGCTTCGCGTCGAGGTCCGCGCGTGGCAGCCCCTTGACCAGAGCGAGGCCGCGTCCGCGCCGCGCCTCGCATACGGCGGCGGCCAGCGGCGCTGCGGCTGATCCCAGATCGAACTCATCGCGGCGGTAGTCGAGCAGGGGGCGCTGCGGATCGAATGCGCCACGCACTGCCGCAGCCAGATCGCGCTGCGCCTGCACGGACAGCGGCACGATCCAGCTGGTGTCGCGGCGCAGATCATCCGCTGTCCAGCGCGCCGGCGCGACCGCGTCGCGGTCGATGCCGAAGTCCGATTCGGTGAGCACTGTCATTGCCGTTCGTTCCTCCGCGAGTCCCGAAGTATCCGGCGCCGCGGTGGTGCGGGTCAACGGTCGATGCTATCGTTGCGCGAAACATCAGGAGGAGCTCGAGCGATGAGTGCTGCGCCGATTCGCCAGTCGACCGCGCTGCGCGCGCTGCTGCGCGCGAAGACCTTTCTGCACATGCCCTCGGTCTACGACGTGATCACCGGGCGGCTGGTGCAGTCGATCGGCTTCGAGGCCGCCTACGTCGGCGGCTATGTCACCGGCGGCTCGACCGCCATCACCGAACCGCTGCTCACCATGACCGAACAGGTCGCCCTTGCCGGACAGGTGGCAGCCGGGGTGAGCATTCCGGTGCTGGCCGATGGCGGCACCGGCTGGGGCGAGCCGATACACGTGATGCGCACGGTGCGCGAGTTCGTGCGTGCCGGTGTGGCCGGCGTGCACATCGAGGATCAGCTGTTTCCGAAGCGCGCCCACTATCACAAGTACGTGGTGCACGGCGTCAGCGTCGAGGAATTCGTCGAGCGGATCGAGTTCGCCTGCCGCGAGCGCGACCGCTGCGATCCGGATTTCCTGCTGATCGCGCGCACCGATACCTGCCGCGCGCTCGGACTCGACGAGGCGAGCCTGCGGCTGAACCGCGCCGCCGATGTCGGTGCCGACATGGGACTGCTGTTCCCGCGCACCCGGGACGAAGCCGAGCGCGCGCCGCGCGTGTGCCGGCTGCCGCTCGTCTACGTGCAGAGCCGCGGTAACCGGGACGGGCGGCCCAACTTCACGCGGCAGGAACTCGAGCAGATGGGCTACGTCGCCTGCATCGACGCGCAGTTCGTGCTGTGTACGCAGTTCCATTTCATGAAGCAGGCGCTGACCGAGCTGCGCGAGCGCGGCGAGTACAGCGGCCTGACGCGCGAGCAGTACGTCGCCGCGCGCCAGCAGGTGGAGGACATCATCGACCTCGACGCGTACTACGCGATCGAGGCCCAGACGGTGGAGGCGCGCCAGGCGAAGGACGTGGCGAGCGCGCCCGGCGCGAGCGGCGAGGAGGGCGGGCGATGACTACCGCCGCCGGTGGCGCGGCAGTGCGCACGCCCGACATCCCCCCGCCGGTGGCGACTGCGCATCCGCCGAAGATCGCCTTTCCCGCCGGCGCGACCGACTGCCACGCGCACATCTTCGGGCCGCAGTCGCGCTACCCGCTGCTGCCGAAGACGCACTTCGTGCCTCACGAGAACCCGCTCGCCGACTACGTGCGCATGCTGCGCACGCTGGGCTGTTCGCGCGGCGTGCTGGTGCAGCCCAGCGTGTACGGCACCGACAATTCGCTGATCGTCGAGGCACTGCAGTCGCACGCATTCGATCTGCGTGCCGTCGCGGTGGTCGCCGCCGATGTGACCGACGCCGAGATCGAGCGGCTGCACGCAGCGGGCTTTCGCGGCATACGCATCAACACCGCGTCGGCAACACCGGGCCTGAAGCTCGAGGACGCACCGCGCCTTGCCGAGCGCATCCGGCCGCTGGGCTGGCACCTGCAGTTCTTCGTCAATCTGCCCGAGATGCCGCGGATGGAGCACGCGCTCGCCGCGCTCAAGATCGACATCGTGATCGATCATTTCGCCCGCGTGCGCGCGGCCGACGGCCTGCAGTCGCCGGCGTACCAGGCGCTGCTGCGACTGCTGCGGCGGGAGAACTGCTGGGCGAAACTGATGGGCCCGTACTTCGTGTCCGAGCAGTTTCCCGCGTATCCGGACATCGCACCGTTCGCGCGCGGCATGATCGAAGCCGCGCCCGATCGCATCGTCTGGGGCTCGGACTGGCCGCATCCGAGCGCAAGAGAGAAGATGCCCGACGACGGCGACCTGGCTGATCTGCTCGGCGAGTGGGCGCCGGACCTCGCCACGCGCGACCGGATCCTGGTCGACAACCCCAGGCGCCTGTACGGATTCGCCTGAGACCTGGTCCGCGCGGTGCCGGATCGTGCCAGCGGCGCCCCGGCGTGCTGCGGCACCGGCTCCCGGACACGCCGCGCCGCAGCCGGCGTTGTACGATCCGCGGGTGAAGGATACGCGCGGAGACGATCCGCGCAGGACGCGGCGCTGCGGCGCCCGAAGGAGGACACCGTGCAGGCAGGTCGATACAGAACGCTCGCCGTCGCGGCAGCCGGCTTGATCGCGGCAGGTCCGCTGCAGTCGCTCGCGCAGGCCCCGGCGCCCGCGGGCAGGTTTCCGGTCAAGCCGCTGCGCATGGTCGTGGGCTTCGCCCCGGGCGGAGGCACCGACATCATGGGGCGACTGATGGCGACCCAGATCGCCGATGCGCTCGGCCAGCCGGTGGTGGTCGAGAACAGGCCGGGTGCAGGGCAGAACGTCGCGGCGGAATATTTCGTGCGACTGCCGGCCGACGGGTACTCGCTCTACATGAGCTCGGCCGCCCACGGCATCAATGTCAGCCTGTACTCGAAGATCAACTACGACCCGGTGAAGGACTTCGCGCCGGTCGCGCTGTTCGCCACCGCGCCGAACCTGCTGCTCGTGCACCCGTCGTTTCCGGCGAAGACAGCGAAGGAATTCCTGGCGGTGGCGCGCAGGAACCCGGGAAGGCTCAACTTCTCGTCCTCGGGTATCGGCACCACGCAGCACCTCTCCGGCGAGATGCTGCGCGCGATGGTCGGCCTCGGCATCACTCACGTGCCGTACAAGGGAAGTGCGCCGTCGCTCGCCGGGCTCGCCGGCGGCGAGGTCGACTTCACCTTCAACAACATCCCCTCGGCGCAGCCGCTGCTGGCCGCCAGTCGCATCCGCGCGCTGGCGATCACCGGCGCGAAGCGCTCGCCGCTGATGCCGGATCTGCCGACGATGGTCGAGGGCGGTCTGTCCGGATTCATCACCGAGACGTGGTACGGCTTCTTCGTCGGGGCCGGTTCGCCGCGGGAGATCGTCACCACGCTCAATCAGGTGGCGGTGAAGGCGGTGCAGCGCCCGGACGTTCGCGAGCGGCTTGCGCAGATGGGCGCGGATCCGATCGCCGAATCCCCCGAATACTTCGCCCGCTTCCTCGACGCCGAGATCGCCCGCTGGGCGAAGGTGATCCGCGAGTCGAAGGCGAAGGCCGAGTAGCCGCGGCCCGTGTCGTCATGCCGCTCGTGCGATCGTGCACCGCGTGCCGCATCGGCAACGCGTTGCTGACCGTCGCCTGCGCCTGATGAGCTTCGCCGTGCCGCCCCGCATGCAGGCCATGGTCATCGAGCGCTACGGCGGCCCGGACGTCGTCGAGCGGCGCGAGATCGAGGTCCCCGCGCCCGGTGTCGGCGAGGCGCTGGTGGAGGTGGCCTGCGCCGGCATCAACTTCATGGACGTGCACACGCGGCAGGGCAAGTACGCAACCTCGCGCACGTATCCGGTACGCCTGCCGTGCACGCTCGGAATGGAGGGGGCGGGCACGGTCGTGCGCACCGGTCCGGGGGTGACGCGGGTCGCGCCCGGTGACCGCGTCGGCTGGTGCATCAGCTGGGGCGCCTATGCCCAGTACGCCAGCGTGCCGCAGGCGCGGCTCGCGCGGCTGCCTGCCGGCATCGGCTTCGATCAGGCGGCAGCCAGCCTGTTTCAGGGCAGCACCGCCCACTATCTGGTCCACGACGTCGCACAGCTCGCGCCCGGGATGAGCTGCCTCGTTCACGCTGCGGCCGGCAGCATCGGCCAGATTCTCGTGCAGCTTGCGCGGCGGCAGGGCGTGACCGTCTTCGCCACCGCCAGCACGCCCGAGAAGCGTGCGCAGGTGTCGGCGCTCGGGGCCGATCACGTGCTCGACTACGACGCCGGCAGGTTCGCCGACGCGATTCGCAGCCGCACGGGCGGACACGGCGTGGACGTCGTGTTCGACGCCGTGGGCAAGGCGACCCTGCGCGACAGTCTGCGCGCGACGCGCACCCGCGGGCTGGTGATCAACTACGGCTCCGTGTCCGGGTCGCTCGCCGATCTCGATCCGATCGAGCTGGGCGAGGCCGGATCGCTGTTTCTCACGCGGCCGCGGCTCGCGGACCACCTCGCGGACGCGCAGACCGTGCAGCGGCGTGCCGATGCGATCTTCGGCGAGCTGCTCTCGGGCGAACTGGCGATACCGATCGCCGGTCGCTACACGCTGGACGACGTACTGACCGCCCACGAACTGCTCGAGGCACGCCGCCAGATCGGCAAGCCGGTGCTCGAATTGCCACGGGGCAACGGTACGGCCTGAGCGCAGCGCCCGGGTCGAGCGGTGCGCGGCCTGCGGCCGCGTTGCCGGACGCTGCACCACGCGCGGGCACTCGCCGGTCGGCCAGGTGCCGGCGACCGGACCGCGCGGCTCAGATCCCGCTCAGGCGCTCCAGTGCCCGGTCCAGAGTCTCATCGCGCTTGGCAAAGCAGAAGCGCACCACGCGGTGGTCGACGGCGTCCCGGTAGAACGCCGACACCGGGATGGCGGCGACCCCGTGCTGCTCGATCAGCCGCCGCGCGAACGCAGCCTCGGATTCGTCGCTGATCCGCGAATAGTCGGCGAGCACGAAGTAGGTGCCGCGCGACGGCCGCAGGCGAAAGCGCGAGCCCTGCAGGCCGGCGACGAAGCGGTCGCGCTTGCGCTGGTAGAAGCCCGGCAGATCCAGGCAGGGGCGCGGGTCGGCGAGATACGCGGCGATCGCGTGCTGCATCGGCGTGGACACCGCGAACACCATGAACTGATGCACCTTGCGGATCTCGGCGCTCAGCGCCGCCGGCGCGCAGGCGTAGCCGATCTTCCACCCGGTGGTGTGGAAGGTCTTGCCGAAGCTGGACACCACGATGCTGTGCTGCGCGAGCAGCGGCGAGCGCGCCACGCTCTGGTGCGCGAGGCCGTCGAACACGATGTGCTCGTAGACTTCGTCGGAGAGCACGCGGATGCCGGTGGCGGAGACGATCGCCTCGAGCGCGCGCAGATCCTCCGCGTCGAGTACCTGCCCGCTCGGGTTGTGCGGGAAGTTGATCATCAGCAGGCGCGTGCGCGGGGTGATCGCTGCCCGCACCCGGTCCCAGTCGACCCGGTAGTCGCGCGCGGCGTCGAGCGGCACCCGGACCGCAGTGGCGCCGGCGAGCTCGATCGACGGCAGATACGAGTCGTAGCAGGGCTCGAGCACGATCACCTCGTCGCCGGCGCCGGCGAGCGCGAACACGGTCGCCATGATGGCCTGTGTTGCACCGGAGGTGACGGTGATCTCGTGATCGGCGTCGTAGCGGTGGCCGTACAGCATCGAGTGCTTGTCGCGGATCGCTTCGCGCAGCACGGCCACGCCCGGCATCGGCGCGTACTGATTGTGGCCGGCACGCATCGCTTCGATCACGCACGCCTGCAACCGTGCATCGCAGTCGAAGTCCGGGAAGCCCTGGCCGAGGTTGATCGCCGCGTGGCGCGCGGCGAGCGTCGACATCACCGTGAAGATCGTGGTGCCGACCCATGACAGACGAGTCGGTGCGGGGACATCGGGGGCAGGCGGGGCGTGGTCGGTCATCGGTGTGCGGCGGCGGGCAGCCGGGGTGGTTGCAGGCGTCGACGAATGCGGGGCGGTGGCAGCAGGTGAAAGGCGGCAGGGCGGTCCCGTGTGACGTCGCGCTCCCGGCGCAGTTTACCGAAGCGGACGCGATCGACCCCGGGTTGCGGTGACCTCGACGCCCGCTGCCCTCAGCGGCGCCGTTGTCCCCAGTGCGCCGCACGCACGGCAGTGCGCCAGGCGCGGGGTGCCGCGTGCAGGCCGGCAACCGGCTTCCGGCCTCCTTCGCCGAGCCGGTCGTTGCGCGCCCGCGCCGCGCGCGGGCGAGGCGTCTACAATGGCAGGTGCAGCAGGAGGCAATCCGGCCTTCCTGCGGCGACAACCACCGTCACCCACGCCGAGGAGTGCGCCATGAAGGCCGTGTCGATGTACAGCCCGTACGGGTACAAGGCCAGGATCGGCCTGATCGTGCCCTCGACCAACACGATCAACGAGCCGGAGTGGTGGAGGATGGCCCCCGCGGGCGTGACCATCCACACGAGCCGCGTCCTGCTCACCGGCAAGGCCGACATCGAGTCGTACAACAGGATGGCCGATGCGCTCGACCGAGCAGCCGAGGAACTGGCCACGGCCGAGGTCGACGTGCTGGCCTACGGCTGTACGTCGGGCTCGTTCATCTGTCCGCTGCCGCAACTGCTCGACAAGATGCGGGCCCAGACCGGCACACCGGTCACCGCGACCGCCGGCGCCGTCGCGGCGGCGCTGCGTACGCTGGGCGTGCGCAGGATCGCGATGGGCACGCCCTACGTCGATTTCGTCAACGAGGCCGAGGTCGCCTTCTTCGAGAGCTACGGTTTCAGGATCGTATCGCTGCACGGCCTGAAGCTCGGCGACACGCAGGAGGAACGGCGCGGCATCGGCCGTGTGCCGCCGGAGGTCGTCTACCGGATGGCGAAGGAGATCGACCGCGACGACGCCGAGGCGATCTTCATCTCGTGCACCAATCTCGCGACGATCGACATCATCGCCGAGATCGAGCGCGATTTCGGCAAGCCGGTGGTGACCAGCAATCAGGCCTGCTTCTGGGCGTGCATGCGCCTGATCGACCTGCGCATTCCGGTGACCGGCTACGGGCAGCTGCTGGAGAAGCACCTGCAGCCGATCGATCAGAGCGCCTTTGCCGTTGCGCCGCCGAAGCTGTTGCGCGCCTGACCTGCGGGGTGCGTCGGTGCCGGCGGCGAACATCGCCGCGCACCGGCGATGTCTTCTGGTGCTGCTGGTGCTGCTGGTGCTGCTGGGGCTCGCTCCTGCGGCGCGCGCGCAGGGCGCCGCCGAGGGGCTGAGCGAATCGCTGCACGCGATCCGGCTTGCCCGCGGCGTCGATCTCAACGTGCTGATCAGTCGCCGCACCGGCTCGGGCGACGGCGCCGACGTGGCGGTCCTGCTGTTTCCGGGATACCCGGGCGTGCTTCGCCTGCGCGAGGAGGCGGGCGCCGTCGTCTTCGACCTCAACGGGAATTTCCTGATCCGCGCGCGGCGGCATCTGAACAGCGAGCGCGTGTTCACCGTGGCGGTCGACTGCCCGGTCGATCAGTGGACCGACTGCGGCGACGCGTACCGCGCCTCCAGCCGGCACGTCGCGGATATCGCGGACGTCGTCGCAGCGGTGCGCGAGAAGCACGGCGCCCGGCAGGTGTACATCGTCGGCACCAGCTACGGCACGGTCTCGACGTCGTTCCTCGCGCTCGGGCTGGAGGGTCGCATCGACGGCGCGGTTCACACCGCGACGTTCACCGATCCCCGCCCCGGTGCGCGGGCGCACGGTGTGCCGATGGCCGGGTTCGACTGGTCGCGCGCGAAGGTTCCGCAACTGTTCGTGCACCATCGCGAGGACCCGTGCGGCGTGACGCGCCATTCGAGCGTCGCTGCGCGCCGCAGGGGTATTCCGCTGATCACGGTCGAGGGCGCGATCAACCCCAGAGGTGACGCCTGCGCGGCGTTCACCGCCCACGGTTTCGTCGGACGCGAGCAGCAGGTGATGCGGGCGATTCACGACTGGATCATCGAGCGCAGGATCGCTGCCGTCGTCGACTGAGGCGGGCGCGCGCAGCCGCGGCAGCGGTCCTCGTCCTCGCGAGCAGGCGCGCTGGTACACTGTCCGTGCACTGTCCGGCGCGGGCGAGACGCTTCGGCAAGGGTCTGCGCAACCGGGCCACCGAGCCATCGGCGCTCACCCGCAGCAGATCCGCCCGCGCGTCACGCCGGCACAGTTTCGCACCCGTATGCGTTCACACCTGCACTAGACAGGGGAGGAGGTCCGATGCGCTACTCGACTGCCGGGCGCGCGGCGCTCTGCCGCGCCATCGTCTGGGCCGGCCTTTGCTGCGCGGGCGCAGCCCAGGCTCAGGACTATCCGACGAAGCAGATCCGGATGATCGTGTCCACCGCGCCTGGCGGTGCATCCGACTTCATCATCCGGCCGGTGGCGCAGAAGCTGAGCGAGACCTTCAGGCAGCCGGTGGTCATCGACAATCGGGCGGGCGCCTCGGGCATCATCGCGATGGAGATCACCGCCAAGTCGCCGCCCGACGGATACACGCTGCTGTTCGGCACGATCGGCAACTTCGCCACCAACTCGGCGATCTACGACAAGCTGCCGTTCGACGTGCAGCGCGACTTCCAGCCGATCAGCCGTCTGGTCGAGACGCCGTTCGTGCTGTCGGTGCACCCGTCGCTGCCGGTGAAGAGCGTCAAGGACCTGGTTGCCCTGGCGAGACAGCGGCCGGGACAGATCACCTACGCGACCTGGGGCGTGGGCAGCTTCTCGCACTTCCTCGCCGAGGCGTTCGGGCTGCAGGCGGGCATCAGGCTGGTGCACGTCGCCTACAAGGGCAGCGCGCCTGCGCTGACCGATCTGGTGGCCGGCCACGTCAGCACGATGTTCGACACGGCGGTGTCGGCGATGCCGATGGTGCGCGAGAAGCGCATCCGTCCGCTGGCGATCGGTGCGCCGCAGCGCCTTGCGGTGACGCCCGACGTGCCGACGTTCGCCGAGGCCGGTTTTCCGGATTACGGCGCGAGCGCGTGGTTCGGCGTCTTCACGCCCGCCAGGACTCCGCGTCCGGTCGTCGATCGCCTGCACGCCGAGCTGCAGCGCACGCTGGCGATGCCCGACATCCGCGAGCGGCTCGAATCCGTCGGTGCGCGTCCGGCCGGCAACACGCCCGAGGAGTTCGCAGCGCTGATCAGGTCCGATATCGAGCGCTTTCGCGTGGTGGCGCAGAAGGCGCAGATCCGGGCCGAGTGACTGCACCCGCGCGCTGGCGCGCGGCCTGTGCTCCGGCGTCTCAGCCCGCAGGCGGTGCCGTCCCGACCCGCATGGTGGACACCTGCGGCGCGAGCGTCACCTGCATCTCGGTGAGTGCGAGCACGTCCTCGACCGAGAAGCCGGGGGCGATCTCGCGCAGGGTGAAGCCGCTGCCGTTCCACGACAGCAGGGCGAGATCGGTCACCACGTGATCGACGCAGGCCTGCCCGGTCAGCGGAAAGCGGCAGCGCCGTCGCAGCTTGGCTCCACCCTTGCTGTCGCAGTGCTCCATCACGATGATCAGCTCGGTGTTGCCGCTGATCAGGTCCATCGCACCACCGATGCCGCCCAGACGCACGTCGCCGGTGCTCCAGTTCGACACGCTGCCCTCGGCGTCGACCTCGTAGGCGCCCAGCACGACGGTGTCGATGCGCCCGCCGCGGGCCATTTCGAACGAGGTGACCGAGTCGAAGAACGAGGCGCCGGGCTTGAGCTCGACGTACTGGCCGCTCGCGTTGTAGATGTCGGGATCGACCTCGGTGCCGTTCACGATCGCTCCGTAGCCGAGCACGCCGTTCTCGGCATGCAGCACCACGTCGCGTACACCCAGGTGATTCGACAGCAGCGTCGGGATGCCCACGCCGAGGTTGACGTAGGTGCCTTCGCGCACGAGCGCAGCGGCGCGCTCGGCGATCTGGGCGCGGGTGAGCGCCGGCCTGCCGCGATACAGGCGCGGCTTGTCCGCCGCGCGGCGCTTCGACTGCGGCACCTGGGTCGGATCCCAGGCGTTCGTGGTCCTGACCACTCGCTGCACGAAGATGCCGGGCAGGTTGATCAGTTCCGGGGCGAGTTCGCCGGTCTCCACGACCTCGTCGACCTCGACGATGGCAATCCTCGCGGCCTTGGCAAACGCGGTGTTCAGATTCTGGCTGCCGCCGCGGAACTGCACGTTGCCGGCGCGATCGGCGCGAAAGGCGCGCAGCAGCGCGTAGTCGACGCGGATCGCCGGTTCAAGCACGTACGTGCGCCCGTCGAACACGCGGGTCTCGCGCCCTGCGGCGATCGCGGTGCCCGTGCTCGCCGCCGCATAGAAGGCGGGAATGCCGGCGCCGCCGGCGCGGCAGCGCTCGACCAGGATGCCTTGCGGCACCAGTTCGACCTCCATCTCGCCAGCGGCGATCTGTTCCTCGCCGGCGGTGCTCATGCCGGTGCGGATACTGAACGCGGCGATCAGCTTTCGCACCTGCCGGTTCTCGGCGAGTACCTGCCCGCGCAGTTCGCCGGGTGCGCCCAGCGAATTGCAGACCAGACACAGGTCGCGCGTACCCTTCTCGCGCAGCGCACCGATCAGTCCCAGGGCGAAACGATGCCCGACACTGAAACCGCCAATGGCGATGGTCGCCCCGTCGGCGACGTCGGCGAGCGCCTCGCGCGCCGAAGCGAATACCTTGTCCAACCCTGGCTCCTCCACCGACGGGTCCGGGGTGTCGACCGCCGCGCAGCCGGCCGGATCTCGCGTCAGTGCGCATGCTACCCCCGAATCGATACTGTGGGCGCGCCCGCTTCCCGCAAGGGGGGGGCTGGCGTCCCGCAGAACTGCCCCCGCCGCTGCGTCCGCGTCGTGAACGGTTGCGCGGCGCAATCCGTCCGGCCGCCATTCCGGCAACGGCGGCTGCCCGACGCGCTGCCGCGCCGGCCTCTCGACGCGAACCGCGGTTGAACTGCACACTGTCGCACCGACCGGTACCGTTCTTGCTTGAACCGGTTGCACGTGCTGCCCGCGCACGCCAACGCCGCTCGTACGGAGGAGCAGCCACCGCATGTCCCGCCCGCTGCCGTCGCCGCGCCCCGTCCGTGCAGCGTTGCCGCGGGCGATCATCGCCTCGGCCCTCGCGCTCGCCGGTCCGTGCGCATCCGTCCTCGCCCAGGACTACCCCGGCCGCTCGGTGCGGCTGGTCGCCGGCTTCGCGCCCGGCGGCATCACCGACGTGCTCGCGCGCGCGGTGGCGGTGCGGCTGAGCGAGGGACTCGGACAGCAGGTCGTGGTGGAGAACCGGCCGGGTGCCGGGACCCTGATCGCCTCCGAACTGGTCGCGCGCGCGGTGCCCGACGGCTACACGCTGCTGTTCCAGGATGTCACCACGCACGCGATCAACGCGAGCTTCTACCGCAAGCTGCCCTACGACACGGAGAAGGACTTCACGCCAGTCGCACTGGTGGCGGCTTCCCCGCTGATGCTCGCTGTGCATCCATCGGTCCCGGTGCGCTCGGTGAAGGAACTGATCGCGCTCGCGCGAGCGAAGCCGGGCGCGCTCACGCTCGGCACTGGCGGCGTGGGTACGACCGCCCACGTGGCTGGCGCCATGATGAACAGCGCGGCCGGGATGAAGATCGAGCTGATCGGCTACAAGGGATCGGCACCGGCAGTACAGGCGGTGCTCGCCGGGGACATCGAACTCACGCTGAGCACGACGCCGGCGGTGATGTCTCACGTGAAGAGCGGGCGCATGCGTGCGCTCGGACTGACCTCGGCGAAGCGGGTCGCAGGCATCGATCTGCCGACGCTCGCCGAAGCCGGCCTTCCCGGCTTCGAGATCATGATCTACAGCGGCGTGCTCGGCCCGGCAGGCCTTTCCGTGCCGGTGGTCAACCGGCTGTCGGCGGAACTGGCGCGTGCCGTCGCGAGCCAGGCCGTGCGCGATACGCTGGCCGAGCTGGGCGCGCAGCCCAGCGCATCGACGCCCGCGCAATTCGCTGCGCACCTGAAGGGCGAGATCGCAAGGCTCGGCTCGGTGGTACGTGCGTCGGGCGCGCAAGCGCAGTAGCATCGCCCGGATGAATCCGATCCGTGCTCTCGAACTCGACCACGTCGTGCTGCGCGCAGTGGACGTCGGGCGCATGGTGGCCTTCTATCGCGACGTGCTCGGCTGCACGGTCGAACGGGTCAATCCGCAGATGGGGCTGACGCAGCTGCGTGCGGGACGCTCGCTGATCGATCTGGTGTCGATCGACGGAGCGATCGGTCGCGAGGGCGGTGCGGCCCCCGGCGCGCAAGGACGCAACGTCGATCACTTCTGCCTCCGCGTCGAGGCCTGGGATGACGAGCGGCTGCGTGCCTGGCTGCGCGCGGGCGGCGTCGAGCCGGG
>CANGUQ010000055.1 GCA_947456915.1 Betaproteobacteria bacterium | reverse complement strand
GATGGCCGCGGCGCTGGGCGCTGCTGACGGCGGCACAGCGGATGCAGGCAGCGGTGCCGCCCGGGAACTGGCGCAGCGCGCGGCACACGCGTTCGATGCACGGGCACACGCGCTCGGCCTGCCCACCCGCGTCTCGCAGTTGAACGTGCCGCGCGACGGATTGCCGCTCATCGTGCGCGACTCGCTGAAGAACTTCAACGCCGATCCCAGGCGCGAGTTCGCGCGCGAACAGGAGCGACTGCTGGAGGTGCTGGAAGCCGCGTGGTGATCCGGTGCGCGGTGGCGCCCGGACACCCGGCCACCGCCCCGGCGCGAGCGCGCATCAGAAGCGCTCCCTGCGGAAGATGATCGGCGAGGGCAGTGCGCGGGTGCCGAAGGTCGCCCGGGCCGCGGGGTTCTGGGTGAAGGCGTTGCCAGTCCATGCGCCTTGCAGCCAGGGCAGGTTTGCGGCCGACGCAGAGAGGTCGATGGCGAGATCGACCGATCCAGAGTTGCCCGCTCCGGGCGCGGAAAACACGATGTTGCGCGTGCCGGCAATCACCGGCCCGGCGATGCTCGGCGCGGTCTTCCCGGCGTCGAGATTGCCCTGATAGTTCGACAGCGCGACGCGGCCGGCCGCGACGGTGGTGCAGAAGTCCAGCGTGCTGGGTACCCACGCGCTGCCATTCCAGTATTCGACGAGTATCGGCAGCGGCAGCGCGATCAGCTCCGAGCCGTTCGCGTTGGCCAGGCGCAGCCGTCCGTAGCGGAACACGTTGCCGGGAAAACCCGGCACGGCGGAGTCGAACGCGATGCCGCTGCCGGGGGCGGCACAGCTCCCCCCGCCGTTGAAGCAGGCGGGATTGCCGGTGCCGATGGCGGCGGGATTGCCCTGCGGCCCGGACTCGGTGCTGTCGACTACCTGGATCTGCGCGCTGATCCTGGCGGTGAACGGTGCTGCGGCGACGGTGGCGCTGCGCACGTAGGTGATGGCATCGGACAGTGATGCGGTGACGGTACCGCTGCCGTTGTCGCCGGAGACGACGTCCCCGGCTGACAGCCCGGCGATGCTGACCGTGGCGGTCTGCCCGGAGGGACTGGTGTCGGTGGCGTCGATCGAGCGTGCGATCTGGGCGGGACCGAGCTTCCACAGCGCGCCGCGGTAGTTGGCGGTGGTCGCGCCGGCGGCGTTGCGCGCGAGAATCGTGGCCCGCGGTGGCGTGGCCCAGCCGAACGCCTGCCCGACGTAGGTGAACGAGCGACGGGGCGTACCGGCGGGTGCCGCCGAGCAGGCACTGTCGCTGGTGGCCATCGTGCGCAGCGCCGGTGCGGCGCCCGAGGGCACGACATCGAACCACGCGGGCACGAAACGACCGACGCCGAGCGCTCCGCCCGACTGCGCGACGGTGCGCAGCGCCGAGGGCGTGTCTGCGGCGTCCACTTCGGCGAAGGTCGTGTCCTCCAGTTCGAGGCGGAAGGCGCCCGCTTCGCTGTAGACGGCGTCGACCGCGCGGCGTTCGCCCGTGCCGGCTGCCGACCAGCCGGAAAAGGCGAGGCTGCCGGTGACACAGCCGGCGGGCAGCGTGCATGCCAGGCTGCCCGCGCGCAGCGCCGGTGCGCCGTCGTAGTTTGCGACGGGTGCGCCCCCGGCGTTCACTGCCGTGGCCGAGAGGGTGAACGGTCGACCGGCGGCGTGCACGATGCCGCCGGCGGCGCTCGTGTTGTCGAGCCTGCGCGCACCGCTGCCGCCGGTGAACGCGTTCTGCCAGTCTGCGTCCAGAGCACTCACCACGAGCGCCGCCGGTCGCACTGCGAAGCCGTCGGACGAGCAGCCGGTGCTGGCGCCCGCGGTGATGCGCACGCGCAGCTCGCGCCAGGCATCGTTGACGGCGAGCGGGACGTTGATGCGCCCCGCGTTCCCGGAGCCGAAGCTGCCCGATGCGGCGCCCTCGGCGATGGCCACCCAGGTCGCGCGGCAGCCGTTGCCATCGAGCGCACCGCTGTTGTTGCGCGCATCGAGCAGCTGCACGGTCACGCTGCCCGAGTAGCCGATGTTGACGGCGGTGCGGGCTGCATTGAGCGCGACCACCGCCAGCGAAAACGCACTGCCGGCAACCTTGGTCTGGATCGCTCCGCTCGCCGATCCCGCACTCGCTGCGGTGTCGAAGGCATTGAAGCTGCCGATGCCGCCCGTGCCGGTGATGCGCTGCAGCTGAACGTCGTCGACGAATGCGGTGCAGTTGCCGCTGCCGGTACCCTCGATGCGCAGCGCGTGTGCACCGGCCGCGAGAGCCAGCGCGGGGCTCGCCACCGACATCCATGGCGCCTGGCTCGCAGCGTCGGGGACGGAGAATTCGAGCACCGGCGTGCCGTCGATCGACACCCGCAGCGCCTGCCGGCAGCCCGGGTCAGCGCGGTTGATGACGCGAAACGACACGATGTGGTCGCCGGCCGCTGCGAGCGTGAACGGCTGGCTGAGCGCGCCCGTGCCCTCGACGAAGGCCGCCAGCCTGCCCTCGGGCGGCGGCGAATTGGCCGTCGAGAGTGCGCTGCCGGCGCCGGTGACGCCAGCGGTACCGCTGAATAGCCAGGGCGGCTGGTCGGTGGGCAGATAGGCGTATGCACCATTGGCAGTGGCGCCGGCCTCGAAACTGCCGTTGACGATGCCCTGTGCCGCCGCCGGGCGAGTCAGCGCAAGCAGTACCGTCAGCGTCACGAACGCCGCTGCGGTGATCTCGCTGCGCCGCGTGGCGAACCGGCGCGCGGCGATCGAAGTGATCGGCGCAGTCATCGGCGCACCAGCGTGGCCTCGACCTGCCGGTCGACGTAGTCCACGGGCGGCTGGCCGGCCGTGCAGGGGCCGGGCGCGCAGGCGCGCGAGATGATCTGGTAGCTGCGAATGTCGCTGCCAGCCTCCGCGAGCACCACCGACGAGCAGCTGACCGTCACCGTGAACGCCGCGAGCGTGCCATCGGCCGGCAGCGCAAGCGTGGTCGTCGCCGGACAGTCCGGCGCACCGGCTGGAGCGAGCACCTGGAACGCCGCCCACTCGATGCCCGCACGTGCCGCGTGGTAGGCGCGTACGCCGTTGACGTCGAGTGCCGAACCCGCCTGGTTCTGCGCCGTGATGCGGGCGAGATAGAGGCCGAGCGTGCCCAGGATCACCACCAGAAAGACCGCCCCGGCGATGGCGAAGCCGCGCTGCCGCGGCAGGCGCAGCGGCCTCGTACGTGCTGCGCGCCGGCGCTGCAGCGTCACGGCGAATTGTCCACGGCGATCTCGTGGTACAGCCGTACCGATTCGCCATTCACGGTACGGGTCACGCTCACGCTCACCACGCCGATGCGCTGCGACACCGAGGTTGCACTGTAGAAGATGTCGCAGGCGCTGATGCTGTCGAGCGCAAGGCGTGCCGTGGCCACCGGCGGTGCGGGCTGCACCGGCGCCAGCGCGTAATCGCCGTACCGGTCCAGTCGTCCGGTGGCGGTGTCGCAGGCGTAGGTCACCGGCGACTGCACGATGTGGAACCGCCCGCTCGGGGAGGGCAGGGTGAAGGTGTGGGACGCGAATGCGATCTGCGATTCGCAGGCCGCGGTACCACTCTTGAGGTAGACCGACTTGTTGCCGCCGGTGGTGGCGCCGCTCGCGTACACGTCCGCATTGGCGAATCCGGCGCCGAGGTTGTAGATGACGACGAAGGTTGCGGGCGAGGCGGAGGCAGAGTCCGGCAGATCGGCGACCGGTCCGATCGTGGTGAACGTGTTGTCCGCCACGCCGAAGCGCATCGTGTCGTTGAGGCTCGAGCCGCAGTTGCCCGACGACGGGTTGCCGCCGGCGAGCTCCGCGCGGTAGCGACCACCGGTGATCACCGGCACGAACTCGAGGAAGGTTGCGCTGCCTGCGCGCGTCACGCGCACGCTGTTGGGCAGTGCGAGGCGCAGGTCGCGCTGAAGGCGGCGCAGGGCTGTCTCGGTCGTGTCGACCAGTTCGGCTCGGCGCTGGGCGTCGAGGTAGCTCTGCACCGCGCCCCCGGCGAACTGGCCGAGCATCAGCGCCACGATGCCGAGCACCACGAGGGTGATCGCGAGCTCGACCAGCGTGAAGCCACCCGCTGGGCACACCGTGTGCGGCGGCCCGCAGCTGCACCAGCGCGCTGCAGCGGGCGGCCCGGCGTGCCTTTCAGTAGGCGGAATTCGGCGCATGGCGGCTCCGATAGGCCTGCAGCACCACCCGGGCGTTGGCCGGCCCGGTCGCGGTCACCGTGACCAGCAGCGCAGCGGCAGCGAGCCCGGCGGCATCGGTCAGCCTGGCTGGCTGGACGCTCACCGTGACCGTGCAGGCTTCGAGCCCGGCGATCTCGTCGTTCAGCACGTTGCGCACGCCGTTCATGACGAAGCCGTCGTAGTCATTCACGTTGTTGAACGGACGCGTGACGCCGTAGCGGCTCTCGCCAGCCTCGGGTCCGTTCGCCTCCGGCAGCGTCGCGCAGCCGGCTGCACTGCCTGCCGTGGCGACGTTCGCGTCGGTCGGGTCGCACCAGGTGAACGGCTGCTGCGTGACCTCCTCGATCATCGCCTCGGCAATCGCCAGCAACTGCTTGCGGATCATCGGGTCGGGACTCGTCCGCACCGACCACTGCAGCGCGCCGACCACGGCGGCGGCTGCGATCGACACGATGACGATGAAGACGATCGCCTCGATCAGCGCGATGCCGCGCTGCCGACCGACGCCCGCAGCCGGCACGCGGGCCCGGTGTGCCGGGCCGGATGCAGGGACGCTCGCGCACGACGCGCGCAGGACGCGGTGCGCGGCAGATGTCGGGGCACGCGAGCAGCGGCCCGGTGCGGGCCCGGTGCGGCTTGCGTGCGCAACGACGCTAGCGGACATGGCCAGTCTCCGCCTCGACGAAGATGGTGCGCTCGACCTCGCCCGGTGCAGTGCTGGAAACGGTGTAGGTCATTGCGTCCGTCGGGCGGCCGCGCGCGTCGAACGCAAGGGTGCCGCCGCTCAGCGCGACCAGTGCCGGCGCCATCACGCAGAAGCTCGCGCCAGTGGCCGGGTTGACGACCTGCTGATCGCAGTTCGCATCCAGGCACAGCCGCAGCGCGCAGGACTGCGCATTGCCAGACGGCGCAATCACCACGGTCACTGGTCGGCGGATGGCGATCGCGGCGCGCTGTGCGTAGCGGATCGCTGCGGCCGTCTCGTCGCGAAACCCGCGCGCCTCGAAGCCGGTGCGTCCGACCAGCCGCGGGTAGGCCACCGCACCGAGCACGGCGATGATGATGATCACCACCACCAGTTCCACCGTGGTGAAGCCACGTGCGCGGGCACTCCGGTGCACGCTCCCGCAACCGCGCCCGAGCCGTGACCCCGCGCTGCCCGGCGGTCGCGTGTGCGATGGGCTGCCGCGCAGGCAGCCGATGTTCAGGGCGGCGGCGCGCTGCTCGAGCCAGCCAGTGCGGGCGGGGCGGATCGGCAGGGCCGCGGTGGGCTGACGGACGGGTAGCACGCTGAGCGCATTCTAGCGAGCAACCCGGGGGCGCTGGGCGGCATTGCCGCCGGTCAGCAGTTGGCGCTGGTCGCGTTGTTGGTGACGGTACCGGTCGCTGCCGCGTACACCACGCTGCAGGTGGCCGGGGCACCGTTCTGGACGAAGGTGGCGGTCGCCCCGCCGGCGTCCAGGGTCACGCCGAAGCCGTTGCAGGCCGACGCCGACTCGCAGCGCATCGCGACGATGATTCCGCCCGCAGCCGCCGTCGGATAGCCGCCGGTCGCGCCGGTGCTCACCGCCACCGTCGTGCCGTCGGCCATCGTGACCGGCGTGCCGGTGGCCGCGAAGTTGCCGGTTGCCTGAAAGCGCGCCTGCACCAGCGTCACCGCCGAACGCAGGCCGCCGGCCAGCCCGGCGGCAGAGGCGGCGCGCGCGTCCGAGGTCAGATTGACGAAGCGCGGAAACGCGGTGGCGGCCAGGATCCCGAGAATCACGATCACCACGATCAGTTCGACCAGCGTAAAGCCGTCTTGTTTCGAGCGCATCACGGACTCCGGTTCGGCTGCCGGTCGCACGGCGCGACAGCAGCGGGTCGCGCCGCCGGGCTTCGTCCGACAGCGCCGGGATTCAGCGTGCGGGCAACGCAGGGCGGGCGCGAAACCACACATGACCCCAGTCGCGCTATCGGCTCCTGCGACGCGAACTTTAGGCCCGATGCCGGCCGGCGGGCGATGCGGCTCTACCCCTCGCCGCAGCGCGCGCGCCGCGGCCACCGCGGCCCTGGCTCATCCTGCGCCGCGGGACATCGTGGCGCGACCGAGGTCCCAGATCGGCAGGAACACCCCGAGCGCCAGGATCAGCACCAGCACACCGAGCGCGACCAGCAGTATCGGCTCGAGCTGAAGGCCCAGCGTCTTCAGCTCGTACTCGACTTCGCGCTGATACAGCCCGCCGATCTCGTCCATCAGCTCGTCGATCGCGCCCGACTCCTCGCCCACGGCGATCATCTGCAGCACGGCCGGGGTGAATACCCCGGCAGCGCTGGCCGTGCGCAGCACGCTCTCGCCGCGCTCCACGCCCAGACGCATCTGCTCGATCTTCTGCTCGATGAACGTGTTGTCGACGGTCGGGGCGATGGTGCGCAGCCCGAGCGTGATCGGCACTCCGCTCCTGCCCGACAGTGCGAAGCTGCGGCCGAAGCGTGCGAGCGTCGCCTTGCGGATGATCCCGCCGGCGATCGGTATGCGCAGCTTCCATTCGTCCCACTGCAGCCGCCCACGACCGGTGGCGAGCCACGCGCGCACCGCGAATGCGGCACCGACCAGCGCGATCGCGAGCGCCCACCACCACGAAACCATGAAGCTGGAAAAGCCGATCAGGCTGCGGGTGAGCAGCGGCAGCTCGGTGCCGAGATTCGCGTACACCCTGGCGAACTGCGGGATGACGAACAGATTGACGATGACGATCGCCGCGGCCATGAACGAGACGACGATGATCGGATAGCGCAGTGCGCTGCCGACCTGGGCGCGGATCTCGCGCTCGAACTCGAGGTGGTGGAACATGCGCAGGAACACGTTCTCGAGCTGGCCGGTGGTCTCGCCCACGCGCACCATGGAGGTGAAGAACGGCCCGAACACGCGAGGGTGGCGCTGCATCGACGCCGACAGCTCGCGCCCGCTTTCCAGACTCTCGCGCAGGTCGCGCAGCACGCTGGCGAACGCCCGGTTGCGCGTCGACTCCTGCAGACCGGCAAGCGCGCGCAGGATCGGCACGCCCGATTTCAGCAGCGTGTGCAGCTGCCGGCAGAACAGCAGGACCTCTTCGGGCGGGATGCGCTGCGACAGCGTCGCGAACGGGCTTGCGCTGTCGCGGCGGCTGGAGGCCGACGCCGCAGAGATGTGCAGCGCGACGATGCCGGCGGCTGCCAGCTGATCGGCGAGGGCTCCCGGGCTGGCACCTTCACCGACGCCGCGCACCATCTCGCCGCTCGCGGTACGTCCGGTGTAGTCGAAGTAGGGCATCGTTCAGTGCGCCGTCGCGGCAGTCACTCGGCCCACTGCGACGAGACCTTCATCGCCTCGGCCGGGGTGGTGCGCCCGTGTGCGACCAGCGTCGCCGCGTGGTGGCGCAGCGTTCGGCCGGCCATCTGCTCGGTACCGACGCGGATGAAGGTTGCCGGATCGGCATGGTTGGCCGCCTCGACCACCGGCCGGGTCATCTCCAGCATCTCGTAGATTCCGGTGCGGCCGAGAAAGCCCGTGCCGTTGCAGTTCGAGCAGCCGCGCCCGCGCAGGCAGCGGGTGTGCTCGGCTGCCGCGCCCAGCGACAGCGCGAGCCACGCGCGCTCGGCGGGGGCAGGCTCGAGCGGTGCGGCGCAGCTCTCGCAGATCACCCGCACCAGCCGCTGCGCGATCACCAGCTGCAGCGACAGCGCAACCATGTAGCGCGGTGCTCCCATGTCCAGCAGTCGCACCGGCGTGGATACCGCGTCGTTGGTGTGCAGTGTCGAGAACACGAGGTGACCGGTAAGCGCCGCGCGCAGGCCGGTCTCGACGGTGGCCTGATCGCGCATCTCCCCGACCAGGATCACATCGGGATCCTGACGCAGCGCCGAGCGCAGCACGCGGTCGAACGACAGGTCGATCTTGTCCTGGACCTGCACCTGGTTGATGCCCGGGATGCGGTACTCGACCGGGTCCTCGACGGTGATGATCTTGCGCGCGAGGGTGTTGATCTCCGATAGCGCCGAGTAGAGCGTCGTGGTCTTGCCGCTGCCGGTCGGCCCGGTCACCAGTACCATGCCGCTGGGGCGCGCAAGCACGCCCTTGAGCTTCGCCAGCATGTCGGGCGGCATGCCCAGGTGATCGAGCCCGAGCAGGCCGGTCGTCTGGGTGAGCAGGCGCATCACCACCGACTCGCCGAACTGGGTGGGCATCGTCGACATGCGCACGTCGACGGCCTGACTGCGCACCCTGACGTTGAACCGCCCGTCCTGGGGCAGGCGCTTCTCCGAGATGTCGAGGTCGGCCATCAGCTTCAGCCGCAGCACCAGCGCCGGAGCTATGCGCAGGTCGGACTCGGTCTGCAGGTGCAGCACCCCGTCGATGCGGAAGCGGATCTGCAGCCGCGTCTCCATCGGTTCGATGTGGATGTCGGAGGCGCGCATCGCTGCAGCTTCCTCGAACACCGACTGCAGCAGCTTCGCCACCGGGGCTTCTTCCACCGACAGCGTCGCGCCGAGGGTGCCGAAGTCGACCGCTGGCGACTCGGCGAGCTCGGCCTGCAGTTCCTGTGCGAGTCCGCTGATCTCGGTGGTGCGCCGGTAGATGCGGTCGATCGCCGCCAGCAGCACGCTCTCGCCGACCACCGCCACCGAGACGTCGCGCCTGAGTACCCGCACGATCTCGTCGTAGGCGTTGAGGTCGGTGGGGTCGGCCATGCCCACGCGCCAGGCGCTGCCGAGGTCCTCCAGCACCAGCGCGCGGAAGCGCCTCGCCTGGGTCTCGGACAACCGGCTGGCCACGTCGCTGCGCACGTCGAAGTACTTCAGATTCACGAACGGCACCTGCAGCTGCCGCGACAGCGCCTGCGCGATCTCGTCCTCGGTGACGAAGCCGCTCTCCACGAAGATGCGCCCGAGCCGGCGCCCGCTGCGCTTCTGCTGTTCGAGCGAGCCGGCGAGCTGTGCATCGGACAGCAGTTTCTGCTGAACGAGGATCTCGCCGAGGCGCACCTTGTCCGGGCGGGGCATGGCAGTGTCCAGTGATCCGGGCGGCCCCGGACCGGGTTGACGGTTATCCTGCGATTATCGGATCGCGCACCCCCGACTTGAGCCGCTTGCAGACGGCCGCCGGTGCTGCGGTGCTGCGAGCGCGGCACGGCGCCGCCGCTGCGGGTGGCATCCTACCTGCTCCGTGCCGGCAGTCCGGACGGGTTACCGCATCGCTTCCGGGGCTGCGCCATGTTCCACATCGTGCTCGTCGAACCGCAGATCGCACCCAACGCCGGCAACGTGATCCGGCTGGCTGCCAATACCGGTTGCCGGTTGCATCTGGTGCAGCCGATGGGTTTCGTGATGACCGACCGGGGGCTGAAGCGCGCCGGCCTCGACTATCACGAATACGCGCAGATCCAGGTGCACGAGCACTGGGCGGCGTGCGAGCAGGCTCTCGGCACTGCGCGTCGCTTCGCGCTGTCCACCCGCGGGCGCGTGTGCTACGCCGAGGTCGCCTTCGCCCCGGGCGATGCCCTCGTGTTCGGTGCGGAGACCCACGGTCTGTCCGACGCGCTGCTCGCACGCTTTGCCCCGGAGCAGCGCTTGCGACTGCCGATGCGGCCGCACTCGCGCAGTCTCAACCTGGGCAACTCGGTCGCCGCGGTGGTGTACGAGGCGTGGCGCCAGTGCGGATTCGCCGGCGGCGAGTGAAGGCCGGTGCGCCCTGCTGCGTTCAGCCGGCCTCGTCGCGCGGGTCGCGTCGCATCAGTCCTTCCACCGCCGCGCGTGCGCTCGTGCGACCCTCCAGTACCTGCAGCACCGCCTCGCAGATCGGCAGTTCGACACCGCGCGAGCGCGCGAGCGAACCCAGCGCCGCGGCGCTGCTCACGCCCTCGGCCACGTGCCCGAGCCGCGCGAGGATGTCCGGCAGCGCGGATCCGCGTGCCAGTTCGAGCCCGACCCGCCGGTTGCGCGACAGGTCGCCGGTGCAGGTCAGGATCAGATCGCCCGCTCCGGAGAGCCCCATCAGCGTGTCCGCGCGCCCGCCCAGTGCCGTGCCCAGGCGCGCAAGTTCGGCCAGGCCGCGGGTGATCAGTGCGGCGCGGGCATTCAGTCCGAGCGCGAGACCGTCGCAGATGCCGGCGGCGATTGCCAGCACGTTCTTCGCCGCGCCCCCGATCTCCACGCCGATCACGTCGGTCGAGGAGTACACACGCAGCCGGGCGCTGTGCAGCGCGCGTGCGGTATCGCGTGCGAACGGCTCGGCAGCGGCGGCAAGGGTCAGCGCTGCCGGCAGACCGCGCGCGATCTCGTCGGCGAAGCTCGGTCCGGACAGCACGCCGCACGGTGCTCCCGCGGGGCGCAGTCGCGCGACGATCTGGTGAGGAAGCTCGCCGGTAGCCGCGTCGAAGCCCTTGCACACCCAGATGAGCGGCAGAGCGCTCGCTGCGCCGGCCTCGCCGGCCACGCGCGCGAGCAGGCTTGCCAGTGCGCCGGTCGGCGCGGCGGCGATGATCAGCTGCGCGCTGGCGAGCGTCGCGGCGAGATCGTCGCGTACCGCGATCGTGGCCGGGAGCGGACGCCCCGGGAGATAGCGGGCGTTCTCGCGTGCTGCCGCCATTGCCTGCGCCTGCGCCGGATCGCGCGCCCACAGGGCTACGGCGTGGCGCTCGGCCGCACTGATCGCCAGTGCCGTTCCCCAGGCACCGGCGCCCAGCACCGCGATGTTCACAGCCCGAACACCTGATTCACGTGGACGAAGCCGGTCACGCCGTCGCGGTGGCGAACGCGCACCCAGTCGCCGCTGGGCGGCTCGACCAGATCGAGCACGACGTCGCGGGCCACGCGCAGCACGACCGTGGCCCCGTCCGCCGGCTGTTCGCGCAGGCTGGCCACCTGTGCACGGACGAGCACGGTGCGAGCCGATGACAGCGTGCGGTTCTCCACCCACGACAGTTCGCCCGTGGCGTCGCGGACCTTGCTCCAGCCCTCGATCGCCACCGTCACCTGCACCGGATAGCCGCGGCCGAGCACCCACAGCCGCTTCGCCTTGACCGACGGCCCGTCATAGGTGATGACCGCCGGGTCGCCGATCGAGCGGAACTCCTGCGCGCCGGCGAGCGAACAGGCCGCGGCGAGTGCGGCGCCGGCGAGGCGGCGGACGACGACGTGCTTCAGCCCGGGCATCGCAACGGTACTGCCGTCGCGCTCAGTGCGTGCCGCCGGCACCGGCCTCGGCAGCCTGCGCGCCCTGCTGCTGGTACAGCGCCTCGAAGTTGATCGGCTGCAGCAGGATCGGCATGAAGCCGGCGCGCACCGACACGTCGGACACCACCTCGCGGGCATACGGATACAGCAGGTTCGGGCACGTGATGCCCAGCACCTGCGGGATCATCTCCGGCAGCACGCCCGAAATGCGGAAGATGCCCGCCTGCACCACTTCGATCAGGAACAGCGTCTTGTCGCCGGTCTTGGCGGTCACGGTCACCGACAGCGTGACGTGGTACTGGTCGCCCTGGATCAGCTTGCCCTCGGTGTGCAGATTCAGGTCGACCGCCGGTTGGCCCTGCTCGAGAAAAACCATCGGTGCGTTGGGCACTTCGAGCGACAGGTCCTTGACGTACAGCTTCTCGATGCCGAATTGCGGCATCGTCGCTGCCTGCGGGGCAGCCGGGGTGGTTTGGGCCATGTTGGATCCAGGTGTGCCGCGCCACGCGGCGGGAAGGGGTGGCGAGTCACCGCTCCGGGGCTGCCGGATGCGGCGTGCGCGCGAGAATGTGCAGTGCGGATGTTACCGGAGCACCGGGGGGCGTCGCCGGACCTGTCCGGGCCTTCGCCTCGGGCGAGCGCGAGGCGCCCGGCCTCAGCCCGCGAGCAGCGGATCGAGTCCGCCAGCGCGATCGAGCGCCGACAGGTCGTCGAAGCCGCCGACGTGGCGCTCGCCGATGTAGATCTGCGGCACGGTGCGTCGGCCGGTGCGCTCGATCATCTGTTCGCGGATCGCCGGGTCGGTGTCGATACGGATCTTCTCGATCTCGGTGACGCCCTTGGCGCGCAGCAGGCGCTCGGCCATCTGGCAGTACGGGCACACGCCGGTCGCGTACATGGTGATCTTCGGCATTTCGCGGCTCCTGGTACGGGTCGGTGCGGCGGGGTTCAGCCCTTGGCGCCTTTCTGGATCGGCAGATTGGCCTGCTCCCAGGCGGTGAGTCCGTCGCGCAGCTTGAAGGCCTCGCTGAATCCGGCCTCGCGCAGAGCCGAGGTCGCCGCGCTCGAGCGCTGACCGTTGCGGCAGTGGACGATCACCGGCTTCGACTTGTATTTCTCGAAATCCTTCGCCCGCTCCTTGAGTTGTGCGGCGGGCACGTTGCGCGCGTTCGGAATGTGCCCGGCGGCGAACTCCGCCGGCTCCCTCACGTCGATCAGCAGCGCGTCCTTCTGGTTGATCAGGCGGACCGCGTCGTTGACGCTGATCTCGTTCGTGCCGTGGATCAGCCGCATCAGGTACGGCCACAGCAGCATCACCCCGCTCGCGACGGCCACGGCCACCAGCAGGATGTTCTTCATCAGGAAATCGGCGAAACTCACTCGGGTCGGCTCCAGCACGCGCGGGCGCGCAGCGTTGAACGGGATCGCATGCCGACGGTCCGGGCATGGCCCGACGGTGAACCGTCATGTCGGCAACCGCGCATTATGAAGTAGGATCGTCGACCATGCGCTGCCCGGATGTTCGTGCCAGCCGCAAGCGCGGCGCGGCGCCGGACACGGCGCCCCGCGGGCGACGGCGCGTGCGGGCAGCCGCGGGCGACCTTT
>CANGUQ010000054.1 GCA_947456915.1 Betaproteobacteria bacterium | reverse complement strand
TGCCGTCAGCCGAGCATGTTTGCCCAGATGTTCTGCGCCCACTGCAGTGCGTAGGCACCCTCCAGCGCGTTGGGTGCGGCCGACAGTCCGCCACTGCCGGGCACCGTGAGCATCGTGCGCTTGGCCGCGTCGTAGCGGTGCACCGAGGACACGCGAATCGTGTCCAGTTCGGTCAGGAAGCTGTAGCAGGTGTTCATCACCATCGGCGAGCCGTACGGCGCACGGCCGCGCATCAGATCGACGATCGCCGCGGCGCACACCTTGGCATGCTGGTTCGCCATGTGGCCGGACTTGGGCATCGCCGGGGCCGCGAGGATCGAGTCGCCCAGCACGTGCACGCCCTTCACCTTCACCGATTCGTAGGTGAGGAAGTCGACCTCGCACCAGCGCGCGTTGGCCGTGATCAGACCCGTGCGCTCGGCGATCGCGGCCGCCTTCTGCGGCGGGATGACGTTGAGCACGTCGGCCTTCACGTTCTCGAACTCCAGCCGTGCCACCCGCCCGGGGACGTCCACGTCGAGCAGGCGGCTGTTCGGCCGGTACTCGATCATCCCGGGGTAGTACTGCTTCCAGGCGGCAGTGAACAGCGCCGGCTTGGAGGTGATCGCCTCGTTCGTGTCGAGGATGAGGATCTTCGACTTGCGCTTGTTGTTCCACAGGTAGTGCGCGACCTGGCTCACCCGCTCGTACGGCCCGGGCGGGCAGCGGTAGGGCGCGAGCGGGATGTGCATCGCGAACACGCCGCCGTCGGGCATCGCCTCGAGCTGCCGGCGCAGCAGCAGCGTCTGTGCACCGGCGTGCCAGGCGTGCGGCACGCGCTCGACGGCGCCCGCCGGATCCTTCGCCATCGCCGGAATCTCGTTCCAGGTGAAGTCGATCCCCGGCGAGACGATCACGCGGTCGTAGCGCAGCGCCCCGCCGCGGGCGAGCGTCACCACCCGCTTGTCGGGATCGATCGCCAGCGCCTCGTCGCGCAGCACCTTCACCCCGCGCACGCTCTGCAGTGCATCGTAGCTGCGGGTGAGTTCGCCGATCTGCATCGTGCCGGCGAGCACCCGGTTCGACAGCGGGCAGGAGACGAACGCGGCAGAGCGCTCGACCATCACCACCTCGATCTCCGGTGCGAACTGCCGCAGGTGGTTCGCCGCAGTGGCACCGCCGAAGCCGCCGCCGATCACCACCACCCGCCCCCCGGGCGGCGGATTGACATCGATGCTCGCGCAACCTGCGGCCGCCAGTGCGGCGAGCGCGCCGCCGCTCTTCAGGACACGCCGGCGTGCAGCGCTGTGCGGTGCTGCCTCGTTCTGGATCGTCATCTCGACTCCTCGTCTCAGCGCGCGGCGGGGGCGCTCTTGATCGCCGCGAAGTGTGCGGCGACAGCATCGATCTGCTCGTCGGTCAGCCCGCGGGTGAGCTGATGCATCACGGTTGCCGGGCGCTTGCCGTCGCGGAACTCGCGCATCTGTCGTGCCAGATATTCGCGGTCCTGACCGGCGAGGCTGGGCATGCCGCCCACGCTGTGCCCGTTGGTGCCATGGCAGTTGGTGCAGGTGAAGGAGACGTGACGGCCGAGCGCCTGTGCGTCCTGCGCGAGCGCCGGCTGGATCGAAGCGAGCGCGATGAGTGCGAGACCTGCCAGCGCGTGACGGGCTGGCAGGACTGGGCGGTGATGCAGCGACATGAATGACCTCCGGACGAAAGACCAGACGATACCGGTTTGCCGGGTCGACCGGAACGATGGCACCCGATCAAGCTAATGCGCGGCACGCATAAGCCCGCCCCCGCGCACGCGCGGACGGGCCAGCCGGTGCGCCTCTCCCGCGCACGCAGACACCGCACGCGCAGACCTCGCGCGCGCGAGGGACGCGCAAGCGAGCGCGCACACGAGCCACGAGGGCTCGCCGGAGCGCGCCCCACCTCGCTCGGCAGGCTGGCACGAAGGGCAGTACGACCGGACGTTGCGTGCGACGTCGCGCGCGCGGATGTGCTTCAGGCCACTTCCGCCGGCGCCTGCGTGTCGGGCTGCCGCTCCTCGAACGCGAGCGTGACCTTGCCCGCGGCGTCGATGCCCACGGTGACCTTGCCGCCGTCGGCGAGACGGCCGAACAGCAGTTCGTCGGCGAGCGCCTTGCGGATCGTGTCCTGGATCAGCCGCGCCATGGGGCGGGCACCCATCAGCGGGTCGAAGCCCTTTTCTGCCAGATGGTCCTTCAGCGCCTGGGTGAAGCTGATGTCGACCTTCTTCTCGGCGAGCTGGCCTTCGAGCTGCATCAGGAACTTGTCGACCACCTTCAGGATCACGTCCCGGGTGAGCGGCGCGAACGAGATGATGCCGTCCAGGCGGTTGCGGAACTCCGGGGTGAACAGGCGCTTGATGTCGCCCATCTCGTCCCCGGTCTGCTTGCTGGTCGTGAAGCCGATCGAGGTCCTGTTGAGCGCCTCCGCTCCGGCGTTGGTGGTCATCACCAGCACGACGTTGCGGAAGTCCGCCTTGCGCCCGTTGTTGTCGGTGAGGGTGCCGTGATCCATCACCTGCAGCAGGATGTTGAACACGTCGCCGTGTGCCTTCTCGATCTCGTCGAGCAGCAGCACGGAATACGGGTGCTTGGTGATCGCCTCGGTGAGCAGGCCACCCTGATCGAAGCCGACGTAGCCGGGCGGAGCACCGATCAGACGCGACACCGAGTGACGCTCCATGTACTCGGACATGTCGAAGCGGATCAGCTCGACCCCCATCGTGTAGGCGAGCTGGCGGGCCACCTCGGTCTTGCCCACGCCGGTCGGACCGCTGAACAGGAAACAGCCGATCGGCTTCTGCGGGTTGCCCAGACCGGCCCGCGCCATCTTGATCGCGGTGGCGAGGGCATCGATCGCCTTGTCCTGCCCGAACACGGTCGCACGCAGGTCGCGATCGAGATTCTTGAGCGCGGTACGATCGTCCGAGGACACGTTGCGCGGCGGGATGCGCGCGATCTTGGCCACGATCTCCTCGATCTCGTGCTTGCCGATCACCTTGCGCTGGCGCGTCTTCGGCAGGATGCGCTGCGCCGCGCCGGCCTCGTCGATCACGTCGATCGCCTTGTCCGGCAGGTGCCTGTCGTTGATGAAGCGCGCGGAGAGTTCGGCGGCGGAGCTGAGCGCGGCCGCAGAGTACTTGACCCCGTGGTGCGACTCGAAGCGGCTCTTCAGGCCGCGCAGGATCTCCACCGTCTCCGACACGCTGGGCTCGGCGACATCGATCTTCTGGAACCGCCGCGACAGCGCGTGGTCCTTCTCGAACACGCCGCGATATTCGGCGTACGTCGTGGCGCCGATGCACTTGAGCTGGCCCTGGGCGAGTGCGGGCTTGAGCAGGTTGGATGCGTCGAGCGTGCCCCCGGAGGCCGCTCCGGCGCCGATCAGCGTGTGGATCTCGTCGATGAACAGCACCGCGTTGGGGTTCTCGACCAGCTGCTTCAGCACCGCCTTCAGCCGCTGCTCGAAGTCGCCGCGGTACTTGGTGCCGGCGAGCAGCGCGCCCATGTCGAGCGAATACACCTGCGACTTGCGCAGGATGTCCGGCACGTCGCCCTCGACGATGCGTCGCGCGAGCCCCTCGGCGATCGCGGTCTTGCCCACACCGGCCTCGCCCACGAGCAGCGGGTTGTTCTTGCGCCGCCGGCACAGCGTCTGGATCACCCGCTCGACCTCGCGCGCGCGCCCGATCAGCGGATCGATCTTGCCGGCGAGAGAGAGCTGGTTCAGGTTGACCGTGTAGGCCTCGAGTGCGCCGCCGCCCTGCTGTTCCTGCTCGGTCTCCGCCTCGCTCTCGGCCTTGGCCGGCTGCGGCGCCTGCGGCGCCTTGCTGATCCCGTGCGAGATGAAGTTCACCACGTCGAGGCGGTTGACGCCGCGCTGGTGCAGGAAGTAGACGGCGTGCGAGTCCTTCTCGCCGAAGATGGCCACCAGCACGTTGGCGCCGGTGACTTCCTTCTTGCCCGAGGACTGCACGTGCAGGATCGCGCGCTGGATCACCCGCTGGAACCCGAGCGTGGGCTGGGTATCGACGTTGTCGCCGTTGACCACCGGCGTGTGCTCGGTGACGAATTCGGCGAGCGTCTTGCGCAGGTCCTCGATGTCGACCACGCACGCCTTGAGCACCTCGGAGGCCGAGGGGTTGTCGAGCAGGGCGAGCAGCAGGTGCTCGACCGTGATGAACTCGTGGCGCTTCTGCCGCGCCTCCATGAATGCCATGTGGAGGCTGACTTCCAGTTCCTGAGCGATCATCTAGGTCTCTTCCATCACGCACTTCAGGGGGTGCTGGTGTTTGCGCGCGAACGCCAGCACCTGTTCCACCTTCGATTCCGCCAGATCGCGCGGGTACACGCCGCACACCCCCATGCCTTCGCGATGCACCTTCAGCATCACCTGGGTGGCTTTCTCCCGGCTCATGGCGAAGATCGACTGCAGAACGGCCACTACGAAATCCATCGGGGTGTAATCGTCGTTGAGCAGCAACACCTTGAACATCGGCGGCGGCTTGACGCGGCTCTTCCTGGTTTCAAGGACCGTACCTTCCGCACCCTTGACTGCCATCGCCTGTGTTGCCATCGCCGACACTACTGGGGGAACCTTCCGCTGTCTGGCCGCGCCGCGGGCCCGTGTATCGACGCGCCCGCACGATCACCCGGAACCCGATCCGAACCTGCTCCGAGGCCGGGCTTCGCGCCACCCGGACTCGACCTGCCCGCCCCGGATCGCCCTGCCGCCGGACCGGAGCCGGAATTCGCCTCGCCCCGGGACCGTTGCCGCAGCCTCGCAGCCCCTGCCCGACCGACGATGGAGCAGACCGCTCGCCGGACCCGGCACACCCCGGGCGCAGATCCACGCACTCACGCGATCCACGACTGACATTGTGGGCATTGCGCCGAAAACTGCAAGGGGCTCACGCGCTGTTTGGCGGGAAACGCACGCGGCTTGCGGGTGCTTGACTGGCGTTGGCCGGAGGGCGTAAAAAAGAGGCAGTCTGGCGTGGTCCGCTTCGAGCACCGACATCGCGCAGTTCGCGTTACCGGGCGAGGGCCGCGGCGGCGATCGTCACTGTCGGGGACGTCCACCCTCAGCGCACGAGGGGGTGACGGAGTCGATGGCGACGCGCGCGGCCTGCGGTTCAGGCTCCTGCGTGGCGGGTCGTTGCAGGTCGCAGCAGTTTCCGGCGCCAGATGTCGGGGCGAGCTGCTTGCCCCGGATCCTGCAGACCGGATGAGGACGTCACGTCATGGCAACTGGTACCGTGAAATGGTTCAACGATTCGAAGGGCTACGGCTTCATCACGCCCGACGACGGCACTGAAGACCTGTTCGCGCACTTCTCGGCAATCAATATGAACGGGTTCAAGACGCTGAAGGAAGGCGAGAAGGTCTCCTTCGAAGTCACCCAGGGCCAGAAGGGCAAGCAGGCGTCGAACATCCAGCGCGTCGGCTAGCAGCACCCCGGTAACGGTCGCCCGGCACCACCGGTGCGGGGCGAACACCTCGTGGTCGGACGCCCCGACTCGCGACGGAGGCGTTCGGGCGACGCTTCAGACTGTCTGCAAGACGACAATCCTTCCGCAGGATTGGTGTCGACGGGTTCGGCTTGCGTGCGTCCGGCCACGGGGGCCTGATGCGGGCAGTCCCCGCCGTTGCGACTGGCGACTGGCGACTGGCGACTGGCGACCGGTGACCGGTGACCGGTGTCCGGTGTCCGGTGTCCGGTCGGTGTCCGGTGTCCGGCGACCGATGACCGGCGACACGGGATCCGCCCCGCGCCGTCGCCGGCAGGTTGCTGCCGCGGTGCGCGGGACCCGGCGGTTCAGCCGATGCTGCGCACCGCCCCGCCAGACGGGCCTTCCAGCGGGCAATGTGCGCTCGCCGCCGGTGTGCCAGCCCTCGCCGGCGAGTGGAAGTCGTTTCCAGATGTTTCCGCAAACATCTGATTAATTGATTGAATCTCGATAATCACCGGGGTCGCCTTCGATTCGTCAGCGAAAACGGCGGGAGTCAGGAACTTTTTCTCGTGCGATCGGTCGAACCGGTGATTTCAATGGTCAGGCCGCTTGCTTGCAGCAACCCGCGCCGGCGAAATCGTTCGCGTGTCAACCGATCCCGCAAGGGTTCGTTATTGACCTCGCCGAGCTGGTTCGGCGTGTATCAATCTGCAGTACCTGATCAGTCAACCTCTAGAGGAATAACCATGAAAAAGCTGCTCGCTGCCCTGTTTGCCGGCCTGTTCGCCGCCGTGACCGCCTCGTCGATCGTGGTCGCCTCCGAGCCGAAGAAAGAAGCGAAGAAAGAAGAAGCCAAGAAAGACGAGAAGAAGGCCGACAAGAAGTAATTCTTGTCGCGAGTTCGACTCGCACGGAAAGCGGGCCTTCGGGCCCGCTTTTCATTTGTGCGGACGACTACAATCGGCTCATGGCTGCAGAGATCTGGAAACCCAACGTGGTCGTGGCGGCGATCGTCGAGCAGGGCGGCCGCTTTCTGCTGATCGAGGAAGAAACCAGCAGCGGGCTCAGGCTGAACCAGCCGGCAGGGCACTGGGATCCGGGCGAGACGCTGCTCGAAGCCGTGGCACGGGAAACACTGGAGGAGTCGGCCTACGCGTTCCGGCCGACGTCCCTGCTCGGCATCTACAGCATGCCGGTGCCGGAACTCGATCTCACCTACCTGCGCTTCGCGTTCTGCGGCGAGATCACCGGCCACGACCCGCAGCGTGCGCTCGACACCGGCATCGTCCGCACGCTGTGGCAGACCCCGCAGGAAATACGTTCGAGCCGTGACCGGCACCGCAGCCCGCTCCTGCTTGAATGCGTCGAGGACTACCTCGCTGGCCGGCGCTATCCGCTCGACCTGCTGCGACACTTCTGAGTCGAGGATGATGAGGCCCTCCTCCCCCGGTACGCGTCCCCCGGTCCGCCCGCAATGAGCCGGGGCACGGTCGTCGTGGGCATGTCCGGCGGTGTCGATTCGTCGGTGGCCGCGCTGCTGCTCAAGCAGCAGGGCTGGAACGTCATCGGCCTGTTCATGAAGAACTGGGAAGACGACGACACCGACCAGTACTGCAGCTCGCGCGAGGATCTGGTCGATGCGGTCTCGGTGGCCGAGCGGCTGGGCATCGAGATCGATCAGGTGAACTTCGCCGCCGAGTACAAGGACCGCGTATTCGCCACCTTCCTCGCCGAATACCAGGCCGGCCGCACGCCGAATCCGGACGTGCTGTGCAACGCCGAGATCAAGTTCAAGGCCTTCCTCGATCACGCGCTGAAGCTGGGCGCCGACATGATCGCCACCGGCCACTACGCGCAGGTGCGCAACCGCGACGGACTGTTCCAGTTGCTCAAGGCCGAGGACGGCACGAAGGACCAGAGCTACTTCCTCCATCGTCTCGACCAGACGCAGCTGTCGCGCACGCTGTTCCCGCTGGGCACGCTCTACAAGCGCGAGGTGCGCGCGATCGCGCGCCGGGAAGGGCTGCCGGTGGCCGGCAAGAAGGACTCCACCGGCATCTGCTTCATCGGCGAGCGGCCGTTTCGCGAGTTCCTCAACCGCTACCTGCCGAAGCAGCCGGGCGAGATGCGCACCCTCGACGACAGGCTGGTCGGCGAGCACATCGGTCTGATGTACTACACGATCGGCCAGCGTCAGGGGCTGGGCATCGGCGGGCGCGCGCCCGGCGACCTGGCCGGCCATGCCGCGGGTACAGCCACGCAGGCGCACGAGGGCGCGCACGGCGAACCGTGGTACGTGGCGCGCAAGGATGTCGCACGTAACATCCTGTACGTGGTGCAGGGCCACGACCACCCGGCGCTGCTCAGTGATCGGCTCCACGCGATCGACACCAGCTGGATCGCCGGGGCCCCGCCGCACGCGCAGTGGGTGTACTCGGCGAAGACCCGCTACCGGCAGCCCGACTGCCCGTGCACGCTGGCGGCGGTCGACGCCGGATCGTGCACGGTCGAGTTCTCCGAGCCGCAGTGGGCGGTGACCCCGGGGCAGTCGGTGGTGATCTACGAATCGCAGGTCTGCCTCGGCGGCGGCGTCATCGCCTGAGCGCCGGCTTGCCCGCTCGGCGCGCCGCCTACTCCAGCTTCACACCCGCTGCCCGCACCACCTTGCCCCACTTCGCGATTTCGCTGCGGATGAAGTCGGCGAACTGCTCGGGCGAGTTGCCGGTCGCTTCCGCCCCCTGCTCGGACAACCGCGCGCGCAGCGTCGGATCCTGCAGCGCCTTGACCACCGCCGCATTGATGCGCCCGATCAGCGCTGCCGGCGTGCGCGCCGGCACCACCATGCCGTACCAGTTATCGGCGAGTACCGCCGGCAGTCCGATCTCTGCGGTGGTCGGCACATCGGGCAGCAGCGGATGCCGGCGTCCGCTCGCCAGCGTCAGCGCGCGCAGCTTGCCCGCCTTCACCTGCGGCACGAGGATGGGCAGGTCGGCGAACATCACCTGCACGTGACCGGCCACCAGATCGACCACCGCCGGGGCTGCGCCCTTGAACGGCACGTGGTTGATGTCGATGCCGGCGGCCGACTTGAACTGCTCGCTGGCCAGATGCGGCATGCCGCCGATGCCGGTCGAGGCGAAGGTGATCTGCCCGGGGCGCTTCTTCGCCAGAGCGATCAGGTCCTTTGCGGTCTTCACCGGCAGCGACGGGTGCGCCACCAGCAGTTCCGGCACCGACACCACGTGCGACACCGGCAGCAGATCGACCAGCACCTCGTACGGCATCTTCGCCTGCAGATGCTGCTGGATCACCAGCGCACCGGCGCTCGACAGATAGAGCGAATAGCCGTCGGGAGCCGAGCGTGCGACGTGCTCGGCGGCAATCAGCCCGCTGGCACCGGCACGATTGTCGACGAGTACCTGCTGCCCCCAGGCACGCGACAGCGGTTCGGCCAGAGCGCGCGCGAAGATGTCGGCCGGGCCGCCTGGCGGAAAACCGATCACGATGCGCACCGGCTTGACCGGAAACTCCTGCGCGCCCACGCCTGCAGCCAGCGCGCCCAGCGCGAATGCGGCGATCGCCGCGACGTTCGAGGTTCTCATCCTGCGTCCTCCATCCCGTAGGTGCCGCGCCTGCCCGGTTCTGTTGCGCGCGACCGGTACGCCAGCGGCAGCGCACAGTATGCCGCGATTGCCACTGCGGATGCATGTGCGTGCGGCACGAATGTTGCTGCGGTTTGTTGATACGCTTCGCGCCGCCCCTGTCCCGACCCTCTGGAGCCCGTCTTGAGCGATTGCACCCTCCCCCCGCGCGCCGTCGCGCCGCTGCCGGCACTGGCTGCCGGCGCCGTCGCGCTGCTCATGTTCGCTGCCACTGCCCTCGCGCAGGCGCCGTACCCGAATCGACAGATCCGCCTGATCGCGCCGTTCCCGCCTGCTGGCGCGGTCGACCTGGTCGGACGACCGCTCGCCGTGCGCATGCAGGAGGCACTGGGCCAGCAGATCGTGTTCGAGAACCGTCCCGGCGCCGGCGGCAACATCGGCGCCGAGCTGGTGGCGAAGGCGCCTGCGGACGGCTATACGCTGCTGATGGGCGCGATCACCACGCACTCGATCAGCGCGACGCTGATCCAGAAGCTGGGCTACGACCTGCAGAAGGATCTCGCGCCGATCTCGCTGGTGGCCAATTCGCCGCACATCCTGGTCGCCCTTCCCGCGCTGCCGGTCAGGAACGTGCGCGAGCTGATCGCCCTCGCGCGCGCGCGCCCGGGCGAGCTGAACTGGGCGTCGCAGGGCAACGGCACGCTGTCCCACCTCGAACAGGAACTGCTCAAGGCGATGGCGAAGATCGACGTCACCCACGTGCCGTACAAGGGCAGCGCACCCGCGCTCACCGACCTCTTCGGCGGGCAGGTCGCCCTGCTGTTCGACAGCGTGCCGGCGGTGCTGCACCACATCCGCAGCGGCAAGCTGCGCGGGCTCGCGGTGGCGACGTCGCGGCGCTCGAACGTGCTGCCCGACGTGCCGACAGTCGCCGAATCGGGCCTGAAGGGCTTCGCCGCGGACAACTGGTTCGGGCTGATGGCGCCCGCCGGCACGGCGAAGGAGGTCATCGCGCGGCTCAACGCGGAGACGGTGAAGGCGCTCGCTGCGGGCGACCTGCGCACGCGCCTGCTCGAACTGGGCTTCGAGCCGCGTTCGAGCACGCCCGAGGAACTGCGTGCGATCATCGCCAGCGAGATCGCTCTCTGGGCGAAGGTGATCCGCGACTCCGGCGCGCGGGTGGACTGAGGCAGACACGGCAATGAACACGACGAGCAGCCTGCGCGAGGACGCCCGCGCCGCAGCCGACGGAATCGACGAAGCCCGGTTGTGGCGGCGGCTTGCCGAGATGGCGCAGATCGGTGCGATCCCGGGCAACGGCGTGAACCGTCCTGCGCTGTCGCCGGAAGACATCACCGCCCGCGCGCTGCTGATCGACTGGGCGCAGGCGCGCGGCTACGGCGTGGCGGTCGACGGCATCGGCAACCTGTTCCTGCGCCGCGCCGGCGCCGAGCCCGACGCCGCGCCGGTGATGACCGGCAGCCACATGGACAGCCAGCCCAAGGGGGGACGCTTCGACGGCATCTACGGCGTGCTCGCCGGGCTGGAGGCGCTGGAGGCGATGGACGAGGCCGGCGTGCGCACGCGCCGCCCGGTGGAGGTGGTCGCCTGGACCAACGAGGAAGGCGGCCGCTTTCCGCCGTGCACGATGGGGTCGATGGTGTTCGTCGGCGCGAAGCCGCTGGAGGCTTTCCTCGACGTGCGCGACAACGCCGGCATCCGCCTCGGCGATGCCCTCGCGCAGACGCTTGCCGCCACTGCGCAGGCGCAGCCGCGCGCCTTCGCCACCCCGGTGGCGGCCTATGTCGAGGCGCACATCGAGCAGGGGCCGCTGCTGGAGCGCAGTGCCCGCACCATCGGCGTGGTCACCGGCATCCAGGGCATGCGCTGGTTCAACGTCGAGGTATCCGGCGAGAGCGCGCACGCCGGCACGGCACCGGTGTCGCTGCGGCGCGATGCACTGCGCGAGGCGGTGGCGATGATCGCCGCGCTGCGCGAGCTGGCTGCCGACCCGGGCGACGTCACCCGCTTCACCGTCGGCCGCGTGCTGGTCACGCCGAACTCCCCCAACACCGTACCGAGCCACGTGCTGTTCTCGGTCGACCTGCGTCATCCCGACCAGGCCACCATCGAGCGGCTGGGCGCAGCGGTCGAACCGCTGTGTCGAGCGCACGCGGCAGCCTGCACCGTGCGGGTGACGCCCACGCTGCGCGACGATCCGACACGCTTCGACGCCGGGGTCGCCGATCTGATCGAGACCGGCGCTGCAGCGCTGGGCCTGCCGTCGATGCGGCTGCCCTCGGGAGCGAGCCACGACGCGATGTACCTGTCGCGCGTGTGCCCGACCGGCATGATCTTCGTGCCGTGCGAGCGCGGCGTCAGTCACAACGAGGCGGAAAACGCGACCCCGGCCGACCTGGCCGCCGGGGCGCGTGTGCTCGCCGCGTCGCTGGTGGAACTGGCGAACCGCTGAAGCGAAGAGGCACCCGCGCGGCGGCGGCGTGCGGGCAGCGGTGCGTGCTACGATCCGCCGCCTCGATGAACCTGCTGTCCGGCCGTGCCGTCCGTACCGTCTCCGCCAGAGACCCCGACCGCCGCCGCATCCGGCCGACAGCCCCGTCCGGCGTTCACATGTCCCTCGGTCACTCTCCGCTCACTGCCGTCTCCCCGCTCGACGGCCGCTACTCCGCGAAGCTGCAGGCGCTGCAGCCGTGTTTCTCCGAGTACGCACTGATCAGATATCGCGTGCTGGTGGAGATCGAGTGGCTGAAGGCGCTCGCCGCCGAGCCGCACTTCGCAGAAGTGGCTGCGTTCAGCGCCGAGGCGCTCGCGCTGCTCGACGCCGCCGCACGCGACTTCAGCGTGACCGACGCCGAGGCGGTGAAGGCGATCGAAGCGCGTACCAATCACGACGTGAAGGCAGTCGAGTACTGGCTGCGCGAGCGCTTCGCCGGCAACGCGGAGATCAGCCGGGCCGGGGAATTCATCCACTTCGCCTGCACGTCGGAGGACATCAACAACCTCGCCTACGCGCTGATGGTGCGCGCCGCACGCGAGGACGTGATGCTGCCGATGCTGAGCCGGGTCAGCACCCGGCTGCGCGAACTCGCGCACCAGCACGCCGACCTGCCGATGCTCTCGCGCACGCACGGCCAGCCGGCCTCGCCCACCACCCTGGGCAAGGAAATGGCGAACTTCGCGTGGCGTCTGCGCAATGCCCGCGATCGCATCATCCACATCGCCATCAGCGGCAAGATCAACGGCGCGGTCGGCAACTTCAACGCTCACTGCATCGCCTATCCGGACTTCGACTGGGAGAAGTTCGCCAACGACTTCGTCGACCGGCTGGGGCTCGAGCCCAATCCCTACACGACGCAGATCGAGCCGCACGATGCGCTGGCCGAACTGCTCGATGCGATCGCGCGCGCCAACACGATACTGATCGACCTCGATCGCGACATCTGGGGCTACATCTCGCTCGGATACTTCACGCAGAAGGTGCAGGCCGGGGAGGTCGGCTCCTCGACGATGCCGCACAAGGTCAACCCGATCGACTTCGAGAACTCCGAGGGCAATCTCGGGCTGGCCAACGCGATGCTGCGCCACCTGTCGGAGAAGCTGCCGGTGTCGCGCTGGCAGCGCGACCTCACCGACTCCACGGCGCTGCGCAATCTCGGCGTCGCCTTCGGCCACTCGCTGCTCGCGTGGGACTCCTGCCTGCGCGGGCTGGGCAAGCTCGCGGCGAATCCAGCCGCACTCGCCCGCGATCTGGACGACGCGTGGGAAGTGCTGGCCGAGCCGATCCAGACGGTGATGCGCCGCTACGGCCTGCCCGAGCCGTACGAACAGCTCAAGGCCCTCACCCGCGGCAAGGGACACATGTCGAAAGAAGATCTGCGCGGCTTCATCGCCAGCCTTGCCCTGCCCGAGGCAGCGAAGCAGCAGCTGCTCGCGCTGACGCCGGCGAGCTACATCGGCAAGGCCGCAGCACTGGCGAGGCTCGTCTAGCCGCAGCGCATCGCCGGGCACGCGGCACCGCGCGCGCGCAGCGGGTGCGCCACAGGCGACCGCAGGCGCCGCCGCGCC
>CANGUQ010000053.1 GCA_947456915.1 Betaproteobacteria bacterium | reverse complement strand
GTTCGGTCAGCCGGGGCCGCGAGCCGGCAGTCCTTCGGGCCTGCGCAGCGCGCTCGACCACGTGCACGACGTCAATCTCCCCTTTGCTCCGCCGAACGTCGTCGAGGCGCCACGTACCCCGCAGCCGAACGCCGGGCATCCGTTCGACGACGGCTTCGACCCGTTTGCCGATCTGGTGTCTGGTGCGGGCAACGGCGAGAGCGCGAGGCAGGAACCGGCGCCCGCCATCGAGGCGACGGAACTGAGCCCGATGACCCGCCGGCAGCGCGCTTCGGACCCGCTGGCCGGGTTGGCGGATGTCGCGCCGGCGCCCGCAGCGGCGAACCCTGCGCCCTCTGCACAGCCCGTGCAGGGCGCCGTGACACCGGGCGCAGCGGCCGCGTTCCTGCGCGGCATGAATCTCGGTTACGTGAAGATTCCCCCGGGCGAGGAGGCGTTGTTCCTCGAGCGCTCGGGCATGCTGATGCACGCCGTCGTCGAGACGTTGATGGTGCTGCTGCTCGCACGCACCGAAGTCAAGCGGGAACTCCACGCCGAGGACCGGACGATGCTGTCCGCGCGCAACAACAATCCGCTGAAGATGATGTCGGATCCTGCCGAAGCCCTGCGCTATCTCTTCGATCCGGATCAGCAGAGGGAAGGTTTTCTGCCGCCGGTGCAGGCCGTCGAGGACGCCGCGAAGGAACTGCGCGCGCACGAACTGGGGCTGGTGGCGGGACTGCGCGCTGCCGTGCTCGGAACGATCAAGCGCTTCGACCCTCAGGTGTTCGAGGCTGCCGCGGCCAAGTCGGCGGGACCGCTCGCCATCAACAGGCGGGCCAAGTCGTGGGAGGCATTCGTTGCCGCTTATGCCAAGCTCGACCGCGACGCGGCAGACAGCATCGACCGCATCTTCCAGCGCGACTTCCTGCGCGCATACACCGAACAGGTCAGACTGCTCAGCCAGTAGCACTGCTCGCCAGCGAGATTGCTTCCACCAGCCCGATCGGAAATAATCGGCCACGTTTGCCGGAGAGTTGCATGTCGCTGAACAATCGCATCGTCTGGGGGGAGGGGCTGTTCCTGCGGCCCCAGCACTTCCAGCAGGCCGAGCGGTTCATGGAGTGGCTGGTGCGGGCCCACAGCGACGGCCTGAATCCGCACGCCTGGGGGTTCGTGGCGGCGCAGATCGACCAGGAAGCGCTCAAGCTCGGCCGCGTGGGCCTCGCCTCGGCCTCGGGTCTGTTCCCCGACGGTACGCCGTTCTCGATTCCGGGCGAAACCGGTATTCCCGAGCCGCTGGTGGTGGCCGACGACTGCCGCGACCAGTGGGTCTGCCTCGCGCTGCCGCTGCGTCGACCGGGCATGGCCGAGGTCGCCCTCGAGCGATCCGCCGACACGCCGCTGGTGCGCTACGTGGCCATCGACCAGGAGGCGCGCGACAACGTCGCCGAGCTCGACAGCAGCGCCGAGATGAAGGTGGGCGAACTCAACGTCACCCTGCAGTTGCGCAGCCGGCTCGGGTCTGCGTACGTCGGTATCGACATTGCGCGCATCGTCGAGAAGCGTGCGGACGGACGCGTGGTGCTCGACGAGGCGGCGATTCCGGTGTGTCTCGACGCGCATGCGAGCCTGCGGCTCGACGACATGCTGCGCGAGATCCACGGCCTTCTGCGTCAGCGTTCCCAGGTGCTCGCCGAGCGCGTGTCGCAGCCGGGCAGCAAGGGTGTGGCGGAGTTCGCGGACTTCCTGCTGCTGCAGGTGTGCAACCGGATGGCACCGCTGTTCGCGCATCTGTCGGAGGTGAGGCCCCTGCATCCGGAACGGCTCTACGAGAGCTGTGTGATGCTGGCCGGAGAACTCTCCACCTTCGGGCGGCGCGATCGCCGCTGTCCGGCGTTTCCCTCCTATCGCCACGACGCCATCGCGGAAACGTTCGCGCCCGTGATCGAAGAGATACGGCGTGCGCTGACGGCCGTGCTGGAGCAGACCGCCATCGCGATCCCGCTGCAGGACAAGGGGCGCGGTGTGTACGCCGGGCAGATCCCCGACGTCGGATTGATCCGCGGCGCGACCTTCGTGCTCGCCGCGAACGCCGAGGTCCCCGCCGAGCGTCTGCGCGCGCACTTTCCCGGCCAGCTCAAGATCGGACCGCCGGAGAAGATCCGGGATCTGGTCGTGTCGGCACTGCCGGGTATCGCGGTGCGGCCGCTGCCGGTCGCGCCGCGCCAGATTCCGTATCACGCCGGCTACTGCTACTTCGAACTCGATCGGGGAAGCGAATTCTGGAAGCCGATCGAGACGTCTCGCCTGCTGGCAATGCACGTCGCCGGCGAGTTCCCGGGTCTCGACATGCAGTTGTGGGCGGTGCGCGATTGACGCTGCCGTCGCCAGCGTGAGATACAGCAGCGTGGTGCGCAGGTGTGCTGCGTGCTCGACTGATCCCATTTTCCGCAGTTCGCCCTTGCCGACAGCATGAGCCAGACTCCGACTCCGCCGCCGTCCGACGATCCGGATGGAACGGTGATGGTGCCCTCCGCCCGAGGACGGTCCTCGGCGGGCGGGGGCGCATTGGCCTCCACGATGGGCCGCCCGACGCCGGCGGCCGCCCAGGGCGGATCGGCGGCGATCGCGGCCGGCGCGGCGCGAGATGCAACGGCTGCACCTGCGGCGCCCGATGCCGATCTGCGGGCGCTGTCCGGCCTCAACCCGCTCGTGGAAGCGGCCAACCCGCTGCTCGCGGCCGTGCCGCGCATCCGGACCTCTGCCACGCACGCCAATCCGGCCGGGCTGCGCGAGCATCTCGTGCGCGATATCGGCGAGTTCGAGGCGAATGCGCGGGCGAAGGGTGTGAAACCCGAGAGCATCCTCATCGCACGCTATGCGCTGTGCACGGTGATCGACGAAGCGGTGGGGTCCACGCCCTGGGGCGGTACGGCCAACTGGGCGCAGTCGAGTCTGCTGGTGACGTTTCATCGCGAGGCGTGGGGGGGCGAGAAGTTCTTCCAGCTGCTCGATCGGCTGATGGCCGATCCCGCCTCGGACCCCTGGCTTCTGGAACTGCTGTACGTCTGTCTGGCGCTGGGGTTCGAAGGGCGCTACCGCGTCGTCGACAACGGCCGGGCGCAGCTCGATCAGGTGCGCGAGCGGGCCTTCGAGTGCGTGCGCGCGCGTCGCGGCGACTTCGAGCGCGATCTGTCGCCTCACTGGCAAGGCGTCGATGCGCCGATCCGCAAGGGACGCGGACTGCTCGTGCTCTGGGTGGCGGCATCGGCGGCCGCTGCGGTGCTGATCGCGGTGTTCGTCCTGCTCAAGTTCTCGCTTGCCGATCGCTCGGATGCGATCGCCGCCGTGCTCGACCGGGCGAATGCTCCGCAGGCAAAGGTCGAGCGCAAGGCGCCTGTCGAACCGGTGGTGCCCCGGCTCTCGAAGCTACTTGCCGAGGAGATCGCGGCAGGGAGGCTCGAGGTTGCCGAGACTGCGGTCGAGAGTCGGGTGACGATCCGTTCCGACGGACTGTTCAGGCCGGGCAGCGCGTCGGTCGAGGATTCGTATGCTCCGCTCCTTCGCCGCGTGGCCGAGGCACTCAACGGCGTGGGGGGCGCGGTGATCGTCGAGGGATACACGGACAACCGGCCGATCCGCACGATCCGCTTTCCGTCGAATTTCGAGCTGTCGCAGGAGAGAGCCGCCTCCGTGGTCCGGATGCTGGCGCCGGTGCTGTCCGACCCCTCGCGCATACGTTCCATCGGACAGTCGGACTCGCGGCCGCTCGCCCCGAACGACTCCGAGGAGGGTCGGGCACGCAATCGTCGCGTCGAGATCGTGGTGAAGGGCGGCGCGTGATCGTTTCCGTGCAACTGTCGCAATGGGTCTCGCCGTGAAGAAAGTGCTTTCGAACAGGTGGTTGCTCGGCGCGCTGGGGGTGCTCGCGGCCGCGCTGGTGATCTGGTTCGTGGGGCAGGTGCTTGCCCTCGGCGAGTGGCGTCCGCTCGAATCTGCGGTGTCGCGGCTGGTGGCGATCGTGGCGGTTGCCTTCGGCTGGGCAGCACTCGAGGCGATGCGCATCGTGCGCGCGCGCAAGGCGAATGCGCAGCTGCTCGAGGGCATCGCGGGTGGTGCGGCGGACGATGCCGAGTCGCGATCGGGTGACGAGATCGCACTGCTGCGCAGTCGCATGCGCGAGGCGGTGGAGACGCTGAAGCAGGCCCGTTTCGGCGGGGACAAGGGCGGGGGGGAGAGCCGGTTCCTGTACGAGCTGCCGTGGTACGTGTTCATCGGGGCGCCGGGTTCGGGCAAGACCACCGCGCTCGTCAACTCCGGCCTGCGTTTCCCGCTCGCCGAAGGCGGCGCAGTGAGCGCGCTCAAGGGAGTGGGCGGCACGCGCAACTGCGACTGGTGGTTCACCGACGAGGCCGTGCTGCTCGACACCGCCGGGCGCTACACGACCCAGGACAGCGAGCAGAAGGTCGATTCGTCGGCGTGGCTCGGCTTTCTGGAGCTGCTCAAGCGCCAGCGGCCGCGCAGTCCGCTGAACGGGGCGATCATCACCGTGAGCGTGTCCGATCTGCTCGGACAGAGCGAAGCCGAGCGCGCACGCTATGCATCCACCGTGCGCACCCGCGTGCAGGAGCTCTACGGCAAGCTCGGCGTCGCCTTCCCGCTGTACATACTGGTGACCAAGGTAGACCTGCTCGCCGGTGCCGGCGAGTTCTTCGCCGACCTGGGCTCGGAGGAGCGAGGCCAGGTCTGGGGCATCACGTTTGCGCTGCCGACCCCCGGCGCACCGTTCGACATCGGCGCTGCCTACGCCGCAGAGGCGCGCGCGCTGTCGGATCGACTGAATGCCCGGCTGCTGTCCCGCCTGAACGAGGAGCGCGACTTCCAGCGTCGGGCGCTCATCTACAACTTCCCGCAGCAGTTCGGCGCGCTCGAGCCCCTGCTGCGCGGTTTCCTCGAGCAGGCGTTCGGGGCTTCGCGCTACGACCAGAAACCGATGGTGCGCGGCGTGTACTTCAGCAGCGGCACGCAGGAGGGTACGCCGATCGACCGCGTGCTCGGTACGCTGTCGAGGGCGCTCAACCTCGAGCGCAAGATGCTGCCGCCTTCGCGCTCCTCGGGCAAGAGTTTCTTCATCACCCGGCTGATGAAGGACGTCGTGTTCCGCGAAGCCGGACTCGTCGGTGCGGATGAGCGCCGGGAGCGTCGTCTCAAGCTGGCGACTCGCGCAGGCTTCGCCCTGATCGGTCTCGTCAGCGTCGCGGTGCTCGCTGCGTGGGCTGTGAGCTATTCGAGGAATGCCGCGGCCATCGCCGAAGCCGGTGCGCGTGCCGAGGCGGTGGCTGGCCTTCTGGAAAAGCTTCCGCAGCCGGCGCCCGAGGACTGGTCGGCAGTGCTGCCTGCACTCAATTCGTTGCGGGATCTCGCCGGCGCGGGGAACGGCAAGCCGGCGGCGGGGTGGTCGAACGGCTATGGGCTGTTCGTCGGCAGCAAGCTCGCTGCCCAGGGCGATCGCGCATACCAGCGGGCGCTGAAGGAAGCGTTTCTGCCACGAATGGGTCTCGCGCTGGAAGCGCAGATCGGGCGCTCGCTCAACGAGCCCGAGCGGCTGTACGAGTGGCTGAAGGCCTACCTGATGCTGTACAGCGACCGGCACGTCGATCCGAAGCACCTCGAGGAAGTGATGAAGGTGCTGTGGGCACGGAGTTTCTCGCGCGAGACGGGGACCCAGGCAATGACGGATCTCTCGGGCCATCTGGGTGTGGTGCTCGCCAACCGGCCGATCGAGATGGGGCTGCCGCGCGACGAGGCGCTGGTCGACGATTCGCGCCGTCGCCTGTCGACGCTGCCGCTCGCCGATCGCGTCTACGCGCGTCTGCGGGCGGCCGGGCTGGCGAGCTCGGCCGGTCAGTTCCGCATCAGCGAAGCGGCCGGCCCGGCAGCCGCGCAGGTATTCGTCCGTTCCAGCAAGCAGCCACTGACTCAGGGGATCCCCGCGTTCTTCAGCGCTGACGGCTACCGGCAGTTGTCGAAAGGCGGAGTCGAGTCCCTTGCCAAGGACTTCGCGGGCGAAGAATCGTGGGTGCTCGGCGAGAAGTACCAGACTGCGCGCGGTGTGGCGGGCGCCGTCCAGCTCCTGGAGCAGGTGCAGAAGCGCTACTTCGACGAGTACATCCGGGTGTGGGACGACTATCTGCGCGACGTGCGGCTGGCACCCACCGCCTCGCTGCGCCAGGCGGTCGAGCTCACTCAGGTGCTCGCGTCGCCGGAGTCTCCGCTGAAGAAACTCGCGGTTGCGGCAGCGAAGGAGGTCTCCCTCGCGCCCGGACCGGCCAAGCCGGCAGAGGACAAGACCGGTGTCGTGAGCACCGTCGGTCGCGTACTGTCCAGCGTGATCGGCGACCCGGCAGCGAAGGTGACCGAGGCCGTGAGGCGACCGGAGTCGGCGGTCGACAACCAGTTCTCCGCACTGCGCAACTTCGTGACTGCGAATGGCGGACGGGCGCCGATCGAAGCACTCGGTGAACGCCTCGCCGAGTTCTACGCCCAGCTGGTCGCCTACGAGAGTTCGCGCGGGCAGGGCGGCACCACGATGTCCATCGGACCTGCCGCGGCGGCACTGCGCGCCGAGGCGGGCCGCGCACCGCCTCCCATCGGCGCGGTCCTGGTGGATCTCGCCGCCCGCGTCGAGGGCAGGATGTCGGAGGAACTGCGCAAGGACATTGCCGGCGGTGCCGCCGGGGCGGCGCCGACCTGCCGGCTCGCCATCCCGAATCGCTATCCGTTCTCGCCGGCGAGCGCGCAGGATGTTCCGCTTGCCGACTTCGCGAAGGTGTTCGGGCCAGCCGGTGAACTGACGACCTATTTCGCCGCGAAGTTGCAGCCCGAGGTAGACATGTCCACCGCGCAGTGGCGTCCCCGGCAAGGCAGTCAGATCCCGCCGGAAGTGATCTTTCCGTTCCAGCGCGCTGCTGCCATTCGCGATGCCTTCTTCCCGTCGGGCGCGCAGCCCGGCTTCGCCGTCGACCTCGTGCTGCTCAGTGCCGACCCGTCCGTCGCCGAGGTGGTTCTCGAAAGCGAGGGTCAGGTGCTGCGGTTTTCGCCGGCCCGCAAGGATGTGCAGCGTGTGCAGTGGCCCGGGCCGAAGCCTGGAACCGGGGCGAAGCTCGCCCTCGCGCCGGCGGCCGGCGCGCCTGCGGCAGGTGGTCTGTCCGCCGACGGCAGCTGGGCGCTGTTTCGCCTCGTGGATCGGGCGCGGATCGAGCAGTCCGGCGGGCCGGAGCGTCTCAGGCTCTCGTTCAGCGTCGAATCGAAGCCGGTCGTGTTCGAACTTCGGGCGGGCAGCGTGCGCAACCCGTTCGCCTTGCGCGACCTGCAGTCGTTCCGCTGCCCGGGCTGAAGCTGAAGGCGTCTTCGATGCAGCAACTCGGTCTCTACGGCAAGCTTCCCGGACAAGGCGATTTCGTCACCCGCCGCCTCCCCCGTGCGTTTGTCGATCGGATCGACGCGTGGCTGCAGGAGCTGCTCGCGCAGAGCCAGTCCCAGCTCGGAGAGCGGTGGCTGGATGCCTACATGGACGCGCCGATCTGGCGGTTCGTGCTGGGGCCGGGGGTGTCCTCTGCGACGCAGTGGGTCGGCGTGCTGGTACCCAGTGTCGATCGTGTCGGCAGGTGGTTTCCGTTCGTGGTGGCCGCGCCCGCGCCCTGGCACGCCGACCCTGCCTCGGTGATGGCCGCGCTGGACGGCTGGCACGAGTCGCTGGAGCGGCACTGCCTGCACGCCCTCCAGACCCGGTGCGATCTGGACCAGCTCGACGCCGCGCTGCAGCGGCTGGTGCTGCCCAGAAGCGTGCCCGCGCCGCTGCTGATGGGGGCCGCAGTCGACAGCGACGACACGCTGCCGCTGCCGACCCGTTCCGGCGGCGCCGCTGCGCCAGGCAATGGCGAGGACACGACATTGCCTCTGCCCGAAGCTACCACGCTGCCGTCTGTGTACGCCTTCGGGCCTGGCACGGCGATCGAGTTTGCTGCCGACCGCGTGCGGTCCGTCCTGGAAGGGGTGCCGCAGACGGGCTGTCTGTGGGCCGCACGGCGCGCTGATGGCGGTCGTGACCTGCTCGTGACCGAAGGACTGCCCGGCAGCTTGCAGTCCTGCGCCCTGATCGACGGCGCGTGGGGGCTTCACGGATGGGCATGCGTCGCAGGCTGAAAGGTGTGCAGTATTAACGGTGGAGCGAGGAATCCCACATGCTAATATTTACAGGAGCAGTCGCGCCGCCGACGCCGGGCTCGCGTGACCCCAGCGGGCGCTGTGTTATGGCCCCACCAACGTTCGTGATGGCTTCCTGATGGCCAGTGTCGATCTCGATGCGCTGCTGCAGCCGGTGTCCGAAGAGGCGCCGGCAGGAGAGAACGTCGAGTACGACCTCGCTTTCGCCGAGCTGTCACGAACGGCCAGCTGGTCCGAGGAGCGGCAGGTCGGCGACCAGGTCATCGAGGCGGAAGCGCCTGCCTGGCGAGACGTGCGAGACCAGGCGCTCGCGCTGTTCGAGCGCACGCGTGACCTGCAGGTGGCGGTATATCTCGCGCAGGCACTGACCGGGCTGGAAGGTATCGCCGGATTCGAGACCGGCGTACGTCTCATCGCGCAGTTGCTGGAACAGTTCTGGGACAGTGTTCATCCTGCGCTCGACCCCGACGACGGCTACGATCCGTTCCCGCGTGTCAGCCGCCTTGCGGCACTGGGTGATCGCGACACCACGCTGAGGATCATCCGTGCTGCGGTAGTGGTGGAATCGCGGAGCGTCGGGCGCTTCAGTGTGCGCGATCTGTTGCTGGCCGATGGCCTGGTCAAGCCGGTCCAGGAGGAGGGCACACCAGACCGGGCGCTGCTCGACGCTGCACTTCACGACGCAGGCAGCGAATACGCCGCGACGATGCTGGAGTCCGTGGTTTCGATCATCGGTGCATTGCAGTCGATATCGGCCACGTTCGAGGAGCGATCGGCAGGGGCGGAATCCGGCCCTGAGTTAGATGGCCTGCATGCCGTCTTCGCATGCGTGCGTTCGTTCTACGAAAAGCTCGTCACTTCAGCGACCGAGGGCGAGGCCGGCGGGGATGCGTCCGACACCATGCCGGGGGACGCCGCCGACGGTGCGGCCATCGGGTCAGCAACGACCGCGGTCGGCAGCCTGCGCAGCCGGCAGGATGTCAAGCGTGTGCTCGCGCAATGTTGCGAGTGGCTGCGAAAGAACGAGCCCGGGCATCCGGCACCCCTGCTGATCGAGCGCGGGGGCCGTCTGCTCGACATGGACTTCATGGAGATCATGCGAGACCTCGCGCCCGGCGGCTTGCCCGAGGTCGAAAAGATAGCAGGGGTGCAGAGCGAGCAGTCATCGTACGAGTGAGCGGGCGACGCGGCAGGCCGCTACGGAGCGCCCAGTGCGGACTCTGCGGTCGGGCTGCAGAAGAAACTCGCGGCGCCGATGATACAGTCATCGTGTTTGGAACTTTTCAGAGGAGATGTCGATGGCACAGAGCAGCCAGAAGTTCGTCGCGCGCAACCGCGCGCCCCGCGTGCAGATCGAATACGACGTCGAGGTGTACGGTGCCCAGAAGAAGGTGCAACTGCCGTTCGTCATGGGCGTCATGGCGGACCTCTCCGGCAAGCCCGCGGAACCGCTCGCGCCGGTAGCCGATCGGAAGTTCCTGTCCATCGATGTCGACAATTTTGACGAGCGACTGAAGGCGATGAAGCCGCGCGCGGCCTTTCAGGTGCCGAATACGCTCACCGGCGAGGGCAACCTGCCAGTCGACGTTACGTTCGAAAGCATGGATGACTTCTCGCCCGATGCGATCGCGCGCAAGGTCGGCCCGCTCAACGAGCTGCTGCAGGCGCGCATGCAGCTCGCGAACCTGGTCACCTACATGGACGGCAAGGGCGGCGCGGACGAGCTGATCGCGAAGCTGCTCGCCGATCCGGCGCTGCTCAAGTCGCTCGCCGAGTCCGCCAAGCCCGCCGAGCCGGACGCCTGAGGGCGGAGCATCGCAGTGGATTTCTTCAACCCGATCACAAAGCATGCGGAGGCCTCGTAATGGCGGCGCAAGGTGAGCAACTCCAGTCCGGGTCCGGGCAGCAGGTCACGCTTGACGACTTTTCAGCTCTGCTCAAGAAAGAATTCAAGCCGAAGTCCGAGGAGGCGACGACCGCGGTCGAGCAGGCGGTCAAGACGCTCGCGGCCCAGGCGCTGGCCTCGACCCAGCTGATCTCGAACGACACGGTCGCCTCGATCGAAGCGATCATCGCCGCGATCGACAAGAAGCTGTCCGAGCAGATCAACCTGATCATCCACCACCCGGATTTCCAGAAGCTCGAGAGCGCGTGGCGCGGCCTGCACTATCTCGTCAACAACACCGAGACCGACGAGCAGCTGAAGATCCGCGTGATGAACATCTCGAAGGCCGACCTCGGCAAGACGCTGAAGCGCTACAAGGGGACGAACTGGGACCAGAGCCCGATCTTCAAGCGCATGTACGAGGAGGAGTTCGGTCAGTTCGGGGGCGAGCCGTTCGGCTGCGTTGTTGCGGACTACTACTTCGACCAGAGCCCGCCCGACGTCGAACTGCTGGGCGAGATGGCGAAGGTCAGTGCGGCGATGCACGCGCCGTTCATCGCGGGCGCCTCGCCCACGGTCATGCAGATGGACAGCTGGCAGGAACTGGCCAATCCGCGGGACCTCACGAAGGTCTTCACCACCCCCGAATACGCACCGTGGCGGGCGCTGCGCGAGTCCGAGGATTCGCGCTACATCGGGCTGGCGATGCCGCGGTTCCTTTCGCGCATTCCCTACGGCTCGCGGACGAATCCGGTTGAGGCGTTCAACTTCGAGGAGGACACCGAGGGCGCCCAGCACGACAAGTACACGTGGTCGAACGCGGCCTATGCGATGGCGGTCAACATCAACCGTTCGTTCAAGTTATACGGCTGGTGCAGCCGCATTCGCGGTATCGAGTCGGGTGGTGCGGTCGAGGGGCTGCCGACACACACGTTTCCCACCGACGATGGGGGCGTGGACCAGAAGTGCCCGACCGAGATCGCGATCAGCGACCGGCGTGAAGCCGAACTGGCCAAGAACGGCTTCATGCCGCTCGTGCACAAGAAGAATTCCGATTTCGCGGCATTCATCGGGGCACAGTCGCTGCAGAAGCCGGCGGAGTACGACGACCCTGACGCGACTGCCAACGCCAACCTCGCGGCACGTTTGCCGTACCTGTTCGCGACCTGCCGCTTTGCGCACTATCTCAAATGCATGGTGCGAGACAAGATCGGGTCGTTCAAGGAACGGGCCGATATGGAGACCTGGCTGAACAAGTGGATCCAGGAGAACTACGTGGACGGTGATCCGGTCAACTCTTCGGAGGAGACGAAATCGCGCAAGCCTCTGTCTGCAGCGGAAGTGGTGGTCGAGGAGGTCGAAGGCAATCCCGGGTACTACACGTCCAGGTTCTTTCTCCGGCCTCACTACCAGCTCGAGGGACTCACGGTCTCTCTTCGTCTTGTATCGAAACTGCCGTCGGCCAAGGCCGGTTAACACCGGTCGAAGCCACCCAGTCGTTGTAACCCGGACATCAACCAGCAGGAGACGCCAAGATGGCAATGGATCAGTTCATTCACTTCAAGAGCAAGATCGAGGGTGAGACCAAGGACAAGGCGATGAAGGACAAGAAGGCGATCGACGTCCTCGCCTGGTCCTGGGGCGAGTCGAACAGCGGAACGTTCGGCACCGGCGGCGGCGGTGGCGCCGGCAAGGTCAACATGCAGAACCTGAGCTTCACGCACTACATCGACAAGGCCACCACGGGTCTGCTGCTGCATTGCGCCAACGGCGCGCATATCGAAGAGGCAACCCTCACCGTGCGCAAGGCCGGCGGCAAGCAGGAGAAATACCTGGTCGTCACGATGTCGCCGGTGATGATCACCTCGGTGAGTACTGGTGGGTCCGGGGGCGAGGACCGCCTGACCGAGAACGTCACCCTCGACTTCGCCAAGCTGAAGGTGGAGTACTTCCTTCAGGACGAAAAGGGCGAGACGAAGGCGGGCGGCACGTTCACCTGGAACCGGGAAACGAACACTGCCTGAGACCCGACCGATCGACAGACCGAACGGATACGCGAGTGGCCGTCACTCCTGAAGAACTGCTGCACGACGGGCGCCTTGACGAGGCGCTCGTCGCGCTGCAGGAACGGGTTCGCAAGGACGCAGCGAACCCGAAACTGCGCACGTTCCTGTTTCAGCTGCTCGCGGTCCGGGGTGAGTGGGAACGCGCACTCACCCAGCTCAACGTCGCTGCGGATCTCGATCCGGCCAGCCTCGCCATGGCCCAGACCTATCGCGAGGCACTGGCCTGCGAAGCCTTCAGGACCTCGGTATTCGCCGGAGAGCGCTCGCCAGTGGTGCTTGGAAACCCGGCCCAGTGGACCGCGGAACTCCTGGATGCACTTCGCCTCGCCGGACAGGGCGAGTTCGCCGCGTCGCAGAGCCTGCGTGATCGTGCCTTTGCCGCGGCACCGGCCGTTTCCGGTTCGCTCAACGGAGAACGTTTCGAGTGGATCGCCGACGCCGACCCCAGGCTCGGCCCGATGATCGAAGTGGTGTTGAACGGACGCTACTGCTGGGTGCCGTTTGCCAATGTCAGCGAGATCCGGCTCGAGCCGCCCACGGATCTGCGCGATCTGGTGTGGTTGCCTGCGGAGTTCACCTGGAGCAATGGCGGCGAGATGGTCGGGCTCATTCCGGCCCGCTACCCCGGGTCCGAGCGCGCGGCTGATGATCGGGTGCGACTCGCCCGCCGCACCGACTGGATCGACCAGGGGGCGGATCTGTTCTTCGGTCTCGGCCAGCGCCTGCTGGCGACCGATCAGGGCGAATACCCGTTGTTCGAGGTGCGGGAGATCTGCTTCGACGCGACTGGAGCCGGCGCGGAGGACTCGCCTGATGAGGAAGCGAGGCGCGACGGCCCGGCTGCAGCGGAATAGGTCCTGGCCAGCCCATGGCGGAACTGACCAACCGCGATCGTCTGCAGCCGGCGTTGCTCGACCGACTGACGGACAACGATCCGGAGCGGCAGAGCGAGTCTGCGGAGCGCCGTGCTCTCTCGCTTTCGCAGTTGCGGGCGAGCGTGCTTCGAGACCTCAACTGGCT
>CANGUQ010000052.1 GCA_947456915.1 Betaproteobacteria bacterium | reverse complement strand
TGACGGCCCCACACGCAGCCGCTGTCGAGGCCGATCACGCCGTTGCGATCGATCAGACCGAGCGCCGACCAGTGGCCGAACAGCACCGTCGCGTGCTGCGGCTTGCGCCGCGGCGAGTCGAACCACGGCACGAATCCCCTGGGCGCACGATCGAGGCCCGCCTTGTGCGCGAAGTCGAGTTCGCCGTCGGCGCCCACCAGCCGCATCCGGGTGAACACGTTGACCGCGAAGCGCCCGCGCACCAGACCGGCCAGCGCGTCCTCCCAGCGATCGGGCGCATTGCCGTAGAGCGCGGCGAAGAAATCCATGTAGCCGGGACCGCTCAGCAGACGTTCGGTCTGGCGGGCCACCGCCTCGGCCTGCTCCAGCGTCCAGTCCGGCAGGATGCCGGCATGCACCATCGCGTAGCCGTCCTCGACGTGCAGCAGCGGTTGCCGCCGCAGCCAGCCGAGCAGCTCGTCGCGATCGGGCGCCTCGAGCACGTCGCTGAAGGTATCGGTCTTGCGGCCCGGAGTCATGCCCGCGGCGACCATCAGCAGATGGATGTCGTGGTTGCCCAGCACCGTCACCGCCCGCGCACCGAGTCCTGACACGAAGCGCAGCACCGACAGCGACTGCGCGCCGCGGTTGACCAGGTCGCCGACCAGCCAGATCCGGTCGCGCGCATCGTCGAAATCGACCGCGTCGAGCAGCCGGCGCAGCGCGTCGTAGCAGCCCTGAAGGTCGCCGATGGCGTAGGTAGGCATGCGTGGTGCCGCGCGGCCGCGGGAAGTCGAAGCAGCGCGGGAATCTAGCACGACTGCTCGTGCACGCGATCGTATGCACGACCGTTTGCGGCCGCAAGGCGCGCCCGCGCCGTTCACGCCCGGCAGCGAACACTTCGTGCAACACGGAACCCGAGGCTCAATGTAGATTACCGGATCGCTCATCTGCACTGGGGAGAGTCGCATGAAGCTTCGTCACATCGCACTGTCGGTGCCCGATGTCGCCGCCGCTCAGAAGTTCTTCGAACAGGCGTTCGGCATGACCAAGGCCGGCGATGCACAGAACGGCATCTACATGTCCGACGGCACGATCAACATCGCGCTGCTCAACAAGCACGGCAAGGCTGAAGGCATCGACTCCAACGGCCCGTTCTACGGCGTGATGCACTTCGGCCTCTGGGTCGACGATCTGGCGAAGGCGGAAGAGCAGATCCAGGCGGCCGGTGGCACCTACATCCGCGGCCGCCCGACCGAGGCGAAGAAGAGCTTCTACGAGGTGAAGTACCAGGACCCGAACGGCATCGTCTTCGACATCACCGAGAACGGCTGGAAGGGGGCGGTGCGGGACGTGAAGCCCGCCTGATCGCCGGTCCGGGCGCTGCGCGGGCATGGGTCGGCGCGCTGCGCCGGCACTCGCGCATCGCGCAACCGGCAGGCGCGCGGGTTGCAGCGTGCCGCCGATCCCGAGGTCGTGCGAAGCGACCCGGGGATGCCGCGGTGGCGTCTCGCCCACCGCCGCGAACGAGTCCGGGCGGCCCGGGTGTCCGGCAGAGCGGCGCACGGCGCTGCCTCCGCGCTTCGCACCCTTCGCTCGACCACCCCTCAGCTCTCCACTCAGGAAGATCTCATGCTCTCACCCAAGGCACCGGTCATCATCGTCGGCGCCGGCCCTGCCGGCATCGTGCTCGCACTCCATCTCGCGCAGCACGAGGTGAACGTGCTGCTCGCCGAGACCTTCACCGACGAGAACTATCTGCAGCAGGTGCCCCGCACCGGCAGCATCCACCCGTCCACGCTCGAGATGTTCGACGATCTCGGGCTGTACCAGCACCTCGAGCCGCGCGGGCTGATCGCGCCGACGTTCCAGTTCTGGGATCGCGATCAGGGCGGACACCTGATCGCCGAGTTCGATCACTGCGTGATCAAGGACGACACGCGCTTCCCGTACGTCCTGCAGTGCGAGCGCCTGAAGGTGATCGAGCAGGCGATGAAGATGCTGCGCACCTGTGACAACGTGACGGTGCGCATGGGCACCACGCTGGAGAGCTTCGAGCAGGACGGCGACGGGGTCGACGCGACCTTCGTCAACGAGGCAGGCGAGCGCGAGAAGATTCGCGGCTCGTACATCGTGAGCGGCGAAGGCGGCCGCAGCGTGATCCGCAAGGGCGCCGACATCGCGTTCGAGGGCTACACCTATCCCGATCAGGTGCTCACCGTCAGTGTCGTCTACGATTTCGACAAGCTGCACGGTTACTCGTACCGGAACTACATCTCCGATCCGGACCAGTGGGCCAACCTGTTCAAGTGGACGCAGCCCGAGCGCTGGCGCGTGCACTTCGGCACCAGCATGGACGACGACCCGGAGCGCCTGCTCTCGGACGAGCACTGCCAGTCGCAGATGCAGCACTTCATCCCCACCGGCAAGCCCTACGAGATCGTGCACAAGCACCTGTACTCGTCGCATCAGCTGGTGGCGGCGACGTTCAACAAGGGCCGAGCGCTGCTGACCGGCGACTCCGCGCACGTGAACAGCCCGATCGGCGGCGTGGGCATGAACAGCGGCGTGCACGACTCGATCAACCTCGGACAGAAGCTGGTGGCCGTGCTGCGCGGCGAAGCAGGACCCGAGGTGTTCGATCGCTACACCCGCCAGCGGCGACATGTCGCGGTCAATCACGTCAAGACGATCACCGAGCGCAACAAGAAACTGATCCACGAGCGCGACCCGCAGGTGCGCGCGAAGAACCACGAGATGCTCGCGCGCACGGCGAACGACCCGAAGCTCGCGCGCGACTACATCCTGCGCACCTCGCTGCTGACCAGCCTCAAGGAGACCGAGGCTATCCTCTAGCCTCACGCGAAGACGAAGTCCGCCACAGGACCGGACAGGCCGCAGGAAAAAGGGGCCAGGCCCCGCAAGGAAACAGGATCCAGCCCTGCTCCCGCTTGCCCGTCGGTACGGATCCTGTCGCCTGCATCGGAGAGCCGCCCTGCACACTCGTACTCTGACCACGCCCGCCCGGGGCGATCCGGTGCCTGCCTCGCAGCCGCGAGGCATCGCTGCTGCGGTGCTGGCTGCGCTGGCGACCTCGCTCGTCGCCGTCGAGGCTCCGGCGCAGACCTTTCCGCAGAAGCCGGTACGCATCATCTCGCCGTTCGAGCCTGGCGGCAGCAACGACGGCGTGATCCGGCCGATCTCCCCGCGCATCGGCGAACTGCTCGGCCAGCCGGTGCTGGTGGAGAACCGCCCGGGCGCCGGTGGCGTGATCGGCTCCGATGTGGTCGCGCGAGCGGCGCCCGACGGCTACACGCTGCTGGTGGGCACCACCTCGACGCACGCGATCAACCCGAACCTGCGCAAGCTGCCCTACGACGCCGAGCGCGACTTTGCGCCGGTGGGGCTGATCGGCATCTCGCCTTACGTGATGCTGGTCAACCCGTCGCTGCCGGCGAAGACGGTGAAGGAGATGATCGCGCTCGCCCGCCGCAAACCCGGAGCCATCGAGTACGGCTCGGGCGGCATCGGCACACCCGGGCATCTCGCCGGCGCGGTGTTCGCGCGCATGACCGGCACCGAACTCACGCACATCCCGTACAAGTCCGGCGCGTCCTCGATCACCGACGCCGTGGGCGGTCGCATCGCGATGGTGTTCACCACGATGCTGGTCGCCGACCCGCTGATCCAGACGGGGAAGGTACGCGCGCTCGGCGTGACGACGCTGAAGCGACTGCCGCGCTTTCCCAACCTGCCCACCGTCGACGAGGCGGGGCTTCCCGGCTACGAGTTCACGCTCTGGCTCGGCCTGCTCGCCCCGGCGAGGACGCCCGATCCGGTCGTGGGGCGTCTGGCCGATGCACTCGCCGGCGCGCTGCGCGACAAGTCGGCGCAGGGCATACTCGCCGCACAGTCGGTCGAGGTGCAGTTCGAGCCGCCACGCGAGTTCGGCGACCGCATCCGGCGCGAGATCGCCAGCTACGGGAAACTCATCCGCGAGACCGGCCTGAAGGTCGACTGAAGAATCGACCCTGACCCCTTTTCCCGCCAACGAAAAGGGGTCAGGGTCGATTTCCGCTGCAGCGAGCCGAAGCGCCCCTCCGTGCAGCCGGTGCGCCCCACCCGCACCGGCCGGCGTGCCGGTCAGCGCGGCTCGAGCCCGAGCATCGCGAGCATCGCCCGCCCGGTCACGCCGAACGGGTTGGCTGCGGTCTCAGCCATCTCGAAGTGGTTGTAGCCTTCGGCCAGCTCGATCGTCACCGGCTTGCCTGCGTCCCGCAGCGCCTGTGCGAAGTCGCGCGACTGGCGCTGGAACTCGGGCGACTCGACCGAGCCGTACATCAGCGCGACCGGGACGCTGATGCGATCGAGATGACGAATCGGCGACAGCGCCTGTTCCATCTCGTCGGTGAACTTCACGTACTGGCCGCGCTTGGACAGCCGCGGCCCGCGCAGATCGTACATGCCGCTCTGCAGGATGTAGCCCTTGACCAGATCGGCGGGCAGCCCGTGGTCGCGAGCCCAGTCGGTGATCATCACGCACGCCGACAGGTGTGCGCCCGACGACCGTCCGCACACGTAGATGCGATCGCGATCGCCGCCGAAGCTCGCAGCGTTCTCGTACGCCCACTTCACCGAACAGCGCACCTGGTCGACCATCGGGAACAGATCGCCGCCCAGGTCCTGCACCGGCGCGAAGTCCGGCACCAGCAGGTGCGCCCCGGCACGGGTGATCATCTCTGCCGGATACGCGTGGTCACGCGCAACGTGCCCCTTCCATGCGCCACCGTGCACGTAGAACATGATCGGCGCCGGTCTGGTGGCAGACGGGGCGCGGGTGCGGAAAATGTCGATCTGCTCGACTTCGGTCGGCCCGTAAGCCACGCGCTGCGGCGCCCCGATGCGCTGGCGCACGAGTTCGGACAGCACGGCCAGCCGGCCGTTCACCTGCTTCGAGTTCGGCGCCCACACCTGCTGGTCGTAGGCGTCGTCGAGGGCCTTCTGATCGAGGTCGAGGTAGACGGTGTCGGGCATCGGTGCAGCTCCGCGGAGAGTGGGTGCACGGCATGCTAGCACCGTGTCCGGCGGCAACGGCCCGGCCCGCCGCCCGGCGGCAACCGCAGTCGTGCCGCACGCGCGCTCCGGCCCGGCAGTTGCGCCGCGCGGCAAGTGGCTGGCGCGGTTGGACCCCCCCGGCGAAACCCGCTATCCTTCACCAGTCTTGCCAGCGCGCCCGTAGCTCAGCTGGATAGAGTACAGGCCTCCGAAGCCTGGGGTCGTGGGTTCGAATCCCGCCGGGCGCGCCACTCACAGCATCTGCAGCGCCTGGGCGCCCTTCGGTGGTGGGAACAGCCGGTCCAGTTCCGCCAGCTGCGCTGCATCGAGACGCACGTCGAGCGCGCCGAGATTCTCGCGCATGCGCTCGCGGCTGCCCGTGCGCGGAATCACGATCACGTCGTCGCGCCTGAGCAGCCACGCCAGTGCCGCCTGCGCTGCGGTGAAGCCGTGAGCGCGCGCGAAGCCGAGCAGCTTCGGGTCGGCGAGCACGCGCGCCTGCTCCAGCGGCGAATACGCCATCACCGGCACACGATGTCGTGCGAGCCAGGGCAGCAGATCCCATTCAATGCCGCGGCGGGTGAGGTTGTACAGCAGCTGATTGGTGGCGAGCAGCTCGCCGCCGGGGACCGCCAGCCACTGCTGCATGTCGGCGAGATCGAGATTGCTCACTCCGAAGTGGCGGATCTTTCCGGCGCGCTGCAGCGCCTGCAGACCGGCGAGCGTCTGCGCGAACGGCACGCGTCCACGCCAGTGCAGCAGATAGAGATCGATGCGATCGGTGCCCAGGCGCCGCAGGCTCGCTTCGCACGCGCGCTGCAGCGCGCTGCCACCGGCATTGTGCGGATAGACCTTGCTCACCAGGAACACCTGCTCACGCCGGCCGCGGATCGCCTCGCCGACCATCACCTCGCAGCGTCCGTCACCGTACATCTCTGCGGTGTCGATCAGTGTGGCGCCGCAGTCGATGCCCAGCTGGAGCGCGGCCACTTCCTGCGCGTGGCTCGCCGCGTTCTCGCCCAGACACCAGGTCCCCAGACCGAAGGCGGGGACGGTCTCCCCGCCGGGAAGCTGCACGGTGCGCATCGTGGTTGTTCCGGTCGAGTAGTGCCGGCTGACTCGGCGGGCTGCCGGACCGCGGTTCGCCCGGCTCGGCGCGAGCGCGCCCGGTCAGCGCCGGCGCGCGTCAGGAAGAGGCTGTTCGAAGTCTGGCAAAATCGAGAGTTTCCTGCACGTCGCAACGAAGGCGCTCGTCGCGCCGGCAGCGCTGGCGACGCCAACCGACTCCCTACCCCTCGAGGATCGCATGAGCTACGTGATCGAAGCCCCGAAAGCCGTGTCGCTGCCGGTGGAAGGCGAAACCGCCGCCTTCCCGGTGCGCCGCATCTACTGCGTCGGCCGCAACTACGCCGACCACGCGCGCGAGATGGGGCACGACCCGGACCGCGAGCCGCCATTCTTCTTCCAGAAGCCCGCTGACGCGATCGTTCCCTCGGGATCGACCATCCCGTTCCCGGTGGCGACGAAGGATCTGCATCACGAGATCGAACTGGTCGTGGCGATCGGCTCGGGCGGCAGGAACATTTCGGTCGACAACGCGCTGAAGCATGTCTACGGCTACGGCGTCGGGCTGGACATGACGCGGCGCGACCTGCAGGGCGAGGCGAAGAAGATGGGCCGTCCGTGGGAGATGGGCAAGGGTTTCGACCAGTCCGCCCCGTGCACCGCCCTGAAGAAGGCCTCGGTGATCGGCCACCCCGCTGCCGGCGCGATCTGGCTCAAGGTCAACGGCGAAGTCCGGCAGAAGGGCGACCTGAACCAGCACATCTGGAACACGCCCGAGACCATCTCCTACCTTTCGGATCTGGTCGAACTGTTCCCCGGCGACATCATCATGATGGGCACGCCGGCCGGTGTCGGCCCCTGCTTCCCGGGCGACCGACTGGAAGGCCACGTCGATGGCGTGGGCGATCTGACCGTCGCCTACCTGAAGTAACCGCCCCGGGAACCGGTGCCGGCGGCAGCAACCCGCCAGCGCCGGTCGCGCATATCTCGTCCTTCGTTCCACCGGCATCGGCGCGGGCGGGTTGCTGCGCCGGAGTGTGCCGGTGTCATGGCGGGTACCGTCCGCACGCACCGCTCACCCCAACCCCGTTCATTCCCTCGCGCCGCGCATCCGCGTCGCACAGCATGACGGCAGTCGCCTTCGCCGCACCTCAGGAGACTCGACGATGAAACAACGCAAGCTCGGCAGCAACGGCCCTCTGGTCCCCGCAATCGGACTCGGTTGCATGGGCATGTCCATTTCCTACGGCACGCCCGATGACGCCGAGTCGATCGCGACGATGCACCGTGCGCGCGATCTGGGATGCAACCTGCTGGTCACCTCGGATGCCTACGGCAACGGCGTGAACGAGGAACTCGTGGCCAAGGCGATCGCCGGCCAGCGCAACCGGTATCTGCTGTGCACGAAGTTCGGCAACCTGATGGGCGGGGGCGGCGTCAACGGCCGACCCGAGTACGCGATGGAAGCGTGCGACAAGAGCCTGAAGCGACTGGGTGTCGACGAGATCGATCTCTACGGCCTGCACCGCGTCGATCCGCAGGTGCCGATCGAGGACACCGTCGGTGCGATGAAGCGGCTGCAGGAGCAGGGCAAGGTACGTTACCTCGTGCTGTCCGAAGCCGGTCCGGACACGCTCCGGCGCGCGATGAAGGTCGCCACCATCGACGCCTGCGAGACCGAGTACTCGCTGTGGTCGCGCGATGCCGAAGCCGGCGGCCTGATCGCTGCGTGCCGGGAACTGGGTGTGGGATACATGGCCTATGCTCCGCTGGGGCGCGGTTTCCTGTCGGCCACGATCAAGTCGCTCGATGCGCTGATCGAGAAGGACCGTCGCCGCCAGCATCCGCGCTACTTCCCGGAGAACATCGCGAAGAACCTGTCCCTGCTTGCCCCGCTCGAGCGTATCGCCGCCGAGCACAAGGCCACGCCGGCGCAGGTGGCGATCGCGTGGGTGATGGCGCAGGGCGAGTTCATCGTGCCGATCCCGGGCACCAAACGGCGCAAGTACCTCGAGGAGAACCTCGGCGCGGCAGAACTCGCGCTGTCGGCGGCGGAGATCGAAGAACTGTCGCAGACGTTCAAGCCCGGCGTGCCCGCCGGCACGCGCTACCCCGAGGCGCAACTGAAGGGCGTGATGATCTGAGCGCTGCGGGCAGGCGGCGCCGTGCTTCCGGCCCGCCTGCAGTTCGCGCGGCCCGGAAGCGTCGGTGCCGGCTGCGGGCCTTCGCCGCGCTGAAGGCCGCTGGCCGAACCCGCATCCGTGCCCCAGCACGGTCGCATATCGAATACCCGTGTGCCGGTCACCGGTGAAAGGAGTCTGGCAATGACTCGATCGACAGCAGCGCTCGCAGTCGGCCTCAGGGGCTCGCTCACCTGGACCGTGACCGAAGACCTGTGCATGACGCGCGGCGTCGTGCCGGTCTTCTCCACCCCGTCGATGGTGCTGCTGGTCGAACGCGCGGCGATCCACACGCTCGAGCCGGTCCTCGCCCCCGATCAGCGCACGCTCGGCACGATGGTCAACATCCGCCATCTCGGCCCGTCGTTCCCCGGGCAGGCGGTACGCGCCGAGCTGGAACTGGTCGAGATCGACCGACGGCGGCTCGCGTTCCGTTTCACGGTGTTCGACGAGGTGGACACGGTCGGCGAAGGCGAGCACGACCGTTTCATCGTCGACCCGCAACGCTATGACGAGCGGATCAAGGCGAAGCTCGCGGCGCTGAAGAAGTAGTGCAAGCAGCGGGCCGGCGAGCGGAGCGCACGCGCGCTGCACCCGCTGTACTCGCTGTACCCGCTGTACTCGCTGTACTCGCTGTACTCGCTGTACTCGCTGTACTCGCTGTACTCGCTGTACTCGCGCTGCGCCGGCCCGCCGATGCGCCGCACCAGGCCACGCGACAGGCGAGGTGCCGGCTCGCTCGCAGCGAGCTGACACCGCCTCGGCGATCAGCGGCCGGTGAACCCGGGCTTGCGCTTGTCCAGAAACGCCGCCATGCCTTCCTTCTGGTCGTGGCTGGCGAACGAGAGCTGGATCGCCTTGGCTTCGAGCAGCAGCGCGGACGGCAGCGCCATGTCCTGACCGGCGAGCACGCACTCCTTGATCTGGCGGGCTGCGATCGGTGGCAGCTGCGCGATCTGCGCGGCGAGCGCGAGCGCACGCGTCTCCACCTCCGCATCGGGCACGACCTCGCTGACCAGCCCCATCGCGTCGGCCTCCTGCGCACTCACCAGATCGCCGGTGAGCAGCATCTTCATCGCCTTGAACTTGCCCACGGCGCGAGGCAGACGCTGCGTGCCGCCGCCACCGGGGATGATGCCGATGCGGATCTCGGGCTGACCGAACTTCGCGCTGTCGCCGGCGACGATGATGTCGGCGTGCATCGCCAGCTCGCAGCCGCCGCCGAGTGCGAAGCCGCGCACCGCGGCAATCACCGGCTTCGGACACGCCGAGATCTGCTGCCACAACCGCAGCGAATTGCGCCGCATCATCTCGATCGGATCGGCATCGGCCATCTCGCGAATGTCCGCGCCGGCGGCGAACGCCTTGGCGCCGCCGGCGAGGATCACCACGCGCACGGCGGGATCATCGCCGCAGGCCGTCACGTGCTCGCCCAGCAGGCGGCGCACTTCCATGTTGAGCGCGTTGCGCGCATCGGGGCGATTGATGCGCACCACCGCCACGTGCTCGGCGGGCCTCTCCAGCAGCACGACCGGTTCGGTCATCGCAGTTCTCCTTCGGGTTGCGGGCGCGCCGGCCGTCGCGCGCTGCTGCGCGCTGCGGGCAGCGCCGACCATTATCCGTCAGCGCCCCGCGCGCGGGCGCGGGGTTCATCGCGCAGCGCCGCGGCGGTCGTGGCCGCCCGCGGCACGCGCTACTGATCGACCTTGACGTCCGCCGCCTTGATCACTTTCGCCCAGCGGGCAAGTTCCGACCTGATCAGCGCGGCGAATTCCTCTGGCGAGGTGTGGCGCGGCTCGGCGCCGACGCTCTCGATGCGCTCGCGCACGTCGGGAAGCTTCAGCGTGCGCGCCAGCTCGGCATTGAGCCGATCGACGATCGGACGTGCAGTGCCCGCGGGCGCCATCAGCCCCCACCAGGTCGAGAAATCGAATCCGGGCAGCCCGGACTCGGCCACCGTCGGCACGTCCGGCAGCAGCGGCGAGCGCTGTGCCGTGGTCACCGCGAGTGCGCGCATGCGGCCGCTCTTGACAAAGCTCATCACCGGCGGAGTGGAGTCGAACATGAACGAGACCTGACCCGCCATCAGGTCGATGCCCGCGGGCGAACTGCCCTTGTAGGCGATGTGCACGGTCTTCACGTTCGCCGCGAGATTGAACGACTCGCCGGCCAGATGCTGGATACTGCCCGGGCCGACCGACGCGTAGTTCATCTGGCCGGGTTGCGCCCGCGCGAGCGCGATCAGGTCCTTCACGTTCTTCACCGGCAGCGCGGGATGCACGACGAGCAGGTTCGGCCCGGCGGCGATCAGCGAGATCGGCGCCAGATCGCGCAGCGGATCGTAGGCGAGCTTCGGGAACAGCGACGGCGAGATTGCCACCGCGGCGATCTGCGCCAGATAGATCGTGTAGCCGTCGGGCGCGGCCTTGGCGACGATCTCGGCCGCGATGTTGCCGGAGGCGCCGGGACGATTGTCGATCACCACCGGCTGACCGAGAAAGTCCTGCATGCGCGCCGCAACGATCCGCCCGAGGATGTCGGACCCTCCGCCCGGCGGAAACCCGAGCACGAAACGCACCGACTTGGCTGGCCAGCTCTGCGCCGCCACCGCAGGCGCCCACATCATGCCCACCAAGAGCAGCGCCGCGCACACCCCCGACACCGAAAAAGGGGCCAGGCCCCTTTTCCCGAGAGCGCGGCCAGCATCCTCGCGAAAAAGGGGCCGAAAAAGGGGCCAGGCCCCTTTTCCCCCTTTTCCCCCTTTTTCCCGAAAAGGGGCCTGGCCCCTTTTTCGGGCAGGGGGCTGGCTGTGCGGGCAGTGCGCCGGAAGAGCGGGACGAGCGGGCCGTGTGGATTCGCGGCGGAACATTGGCTTCCTCGGTCGTTGCGAAACGCGGTCAGGACGGCGCGCGGGCAGCAATGCCGCCGCGAACCGTGCTGCGGCTCCACTGCGGCGGCAGCGAGCGCGCCCCGGGCGTGGTCAGCCAGATTCGATACAGATGCCGTCGCCACGCAGGATCGTCGACGAATGCCGAGCGATCGTGCAGCACCATGTAGTTGCTGATGTACTGCAGATCGCCGGGCGCGAAATCGACACACAGGCTGAACTCCTCGGCCAGCGCCTCGACCATCGCCAGCGCCTCGCGCTGCACGGCCGTCAGCGGCTCGCCGGTCAGGCGCTGCGCACTGTCGATCAGCGTCGCCGAGAACCGGCATGACAATCGTCCTTCGTGCCATGCAAACACGGGCTCGCTGTACCAGCCGGGCTCCCCCGCAGGCTGCTCGCCGCGCCAGTCGAGCTTGAAGCGGTTGTAAAGCGCACCGAGATACCACGGCGCACGCTCGAGCAGCGCGTTGTGGATCGCCGCCGAGCTGGCGATCATGCTCACGCCGCCCTCGCGCGCCGGTCGCACGCAGCACAGCCCGACCACGTCGGCGCCGATGTCGGTGTGAAAGCGCTGGCGCAGATTCGTCTGATACAGGCGCGTGCGCCCGTCGGCCATGTCGCGGCCCTCGTCGCGCACATGGCCGAGCAGATCACCCTGCGCGTTCTGCGAGATCGCACGCCCCAGATGCGTCGACACCCCCCAGAAGATCAGCGCGAGGTCATCGGCGTCGTAGCGACGGGCATCCAGTCCGCGGATCTGCGCGAAGCCGCGCCCGTTCTCCAGTTCATCGGCGATGCGTGCGAACTCGGCGCTGAGCGACGGCAACGCGAAGTCCTCGCGCGTGACCGCGGTCAACGCCTTGCCGCTGCGCTTGACTGCGTCTAACGCACGATCGATGTCGGCGAGCGTATCGGGAGCGAGCTGCCACACCCAGTCGCGCGGCCCGCCTGCCAGTTCGGCGCCGTGCCAGACGCCGCGACCGGTCAGTGTGCGCGTGAGCAGCGACGACGGCGCTGCGGCACGCGCGCCCGCAGTGTCGCGCGTGACCCTGGCGCCTCCCGCGGGCGCATCCACTCAGCCAGCCTTCCCCGGCGCCTGCCCTTCCCCCATCGTACCCACGTCAATCCGCCCTGTTCGACAGCGTCGACTTGCCGTAGGACCGCGGATCGCGCGGCTGCCAGCGCCCGCCGTCGACCAGCGTGACGAAGTCCAGCACGAGCCGGTTGAAGCAGTCTGGCTCCTCCAGATTGACGGCGTGCCCGGTGTTGCACATCACGGTGAGCCCGCAACCGGGAATCGTGCGCTTCATCCAGATCCCCGGTTCGAGGCAGTTGTCGTCCTCGTCGCCGGTGATCACGTGGGTCGGTACCGCCATCTTGCGCAGCCCCGGCTCAAGGCTCTGGATCGCGTCGCGCCGGCGCATGAAACCGCGCAGCGTGTTCGCCGAGCCGCGCGCGTCGTGCCCGGCAAACTGCTGGTGGAACTCGGCGAATCCGCGCGGATCCTTGTTCAGATGCTGCACGCGCGCCGGCCCGACCGCGTAGTCCTTGATGCCCTCGGCCATGCCCAGCGTCTCCAGCCGCTGCGCGAACGCATCGGTGTCGGCGTGGAACTGCGCGCGCTTGTCGGGGTCGGAGCCGAAGCCGGCCCCGGCCACCGTCAGCGACAGCGCGTGCTGCGGATGACGCAGACCGAAGTGCAGTGCCGCGTAGCCGCCCATCGACAGCCCCACGATGTGCGCACGCTCGACCCCGGCTGCCTTCATCACCACGAGGATGTCGTCGGCCGCCTGCTCCTGAGAGTGCTGCTCGAAGCTCGTCGACACGTCCGAGGGCGGGTAGCCGCGGGCGTTGTAGGTGATGCAGCGGTAGCGGCGGGAGAAGAACCGCACCTGCGGCTCCCAGCTGCGCAGATCGCCGGCGAACTCGTGCACGAACACCATCGGAATACCGCTGCCGGTCTGTTCCCAGTAGAGTTTCAGTCCGTCGGCTGTGGCGTAGGGCATGGCAGGGCTCCGCTGTCGGTCGCAACGAGAATGTCGCAGTGTACCCAAGCAGAAGAGAGGCCACCCATGAACGCGACCCCGCGAAGCGCTGCAACGAATGCCCCCGCTGCGGCGCCTCGGACGCATG